>QHZQ01000072.1 GCA_003224725.1 Acidobacteriota bacterium
CCTGTGCCCTGTCCGACACCGCCGTTACTCGCTACTCCCGAACCCAGAAGAGACAAATTCAGTACGCCAAAGAGGCCATTATTCGAATTCTCAATCGTAGGCATAAGTTCGGCCGCTCTCGAGTCATACGTGGCCGTGATCTGTGCTGTCGTTGTGTCAATGGTTTCGGTCGCTTCTGACACTTCCACTGCAGTGCTGACCTCGCCAACTTGCAAAGTCAAATTAAGAGCAGTAGTTTTGTTTAACTCCACATTCACTTTTTGCAACGTAAGAACTTTGAAACCTGTGGATCTGCCCGTGAGCTTATACATGCCAACAGGGATGTTGCTAAAGCGATATTGACCGTCGGCATTCGAAGTCGTTTCGGATTTGACACCGGTCGCGACATTCTCCAGTTCAACATTCGCGCCGGCAACAACGGCACCACTCGGATCACGTACGGTGCCTAAGATGTTACCGTCGGTAGCTTGTGAGAAAGCTGCCACGGCTCCAAAAAATGTCATTAGCAGAGATAATAACAAGTTTAAGACAATCCTGGTTGTTCTCATGCGATTTCTCCTTACATGGTTAGTTAAGCTTTACCCGAACAATATCGTACATAGTGCGGTTAAGACTTTAAACTTTTCCAAATACGACTAACGATTTTACTAATACCAACTTTGCTTTTGATTTCAGGAGAAAATGAAGTCTGGTAAAGTAAAGCAGGAATTGAAACTTCCCCCTTATTGGAATGCAAATGCGGTGCCAAATTACATGCTGGAAAATTTCAAAATTCCATATCTGCAATTCATTAATAATAGACCAGATAACTACACTACCGTCCTGGTCATGACTTAAACCTGAGGGGGGATAGAATACGAAACTCCGTAGACATCCCGAGAAACATCCGAAATTATATATCAAGAACCATTATGGTCAAAATAAAAGATCTTTATCCATTGAGCCCTGCAGGCAGATTTTCGATGACTTTCATGTGCCTTGCAAGGGTGCATAGTTCTTGCTAAGATATATGCCTACGGGAGGTGTATTGTGAGATCGACCATAGAAATAGATGACTCGCTTGTGGAGGAGGCTTTGAAGTTGACCCAAGTGAAGACTAAAAAGGAGCTTATTCATCTTTCATTGCGCGAATTGATTCGTCAAAAGCGACGAGAACAGTTGCGCTCAATGCTGGGCAAGACAGACATAGAGTGGACACTGGCCGATCTCCGTGAGCTCAGACGCGATGAACAACAGTGATCATCTTTTTCTGATAGACACTTCAGCATGGGTACTGACGTTGCCTCCGGGCGCGCCCCAGAAGGCGAAATCACAGGTGGATTCACTGATAGCCCGCAACATGGCGGCCACGACGGGGGTGATTTTCTTGGAATTGCTAGCCGGCAGTAAATCCGAACAGGAGCGTGAAAAGTTGGAGCGAGCACTTGAAGCGATCATCTACTTTCCAGTCCAACACGAGTTCTGGATCAAAGCCGCGAGCCTTTATTCGATGCTAAGAAAGAAAGGCATCACAGTTGCCACTCTGGATGCATTGATCGTGATTGTTGCGCTAGAGAACGGCGCTGGCGTGGTTCACGCCGACAAACATTTTGATTTGATCAGCCAGCAAACGAGGTTGAAAGTAGTCAACCTTCTAGAATTCAATTCTGCCTGAAACTCTCCCTTAGTCTCCTATCCGTGCGGCCTACAGCCTCAACAACATTTCATCGATCGTTGGCATCCGAAAATCAGAAATGGCTCACCGAGTAAATCAGAAGACCTTCCTAATTCTTGGGCATTAATGCCGGTTTTTCTGATATGATTCAACCAATGCCAGGGGAGTGGAATTCCTGCAACTGTTCACCCAAGATCCATGAAACATTCCGATCCTTTTCAACGTATAACTATGCCGAGATGATAAATGCTCTTTGCTCGGTGCCTTGCATTCATTAGAACTCATTCTTCGGAGAGCTCATGAGTAAAACGAAAAAAATCTTGCTGGGAGGTAGCGTCGTCTTAGTTCTGGCTGTCGGAACTTACGCCGGAATCAAATGGAAAGACCGTGGAGTGACACCAGTCCAAACGGGCAAAGTGGTCAAGTTGGAAACTCTGGTTCAAACGGTTTCTGCCTCTGGCGAAATCAAGCCCCTGAAGTACATTAACATTACTGCTAACTCCTTTGGCCGCATCGTCGAGATCGCCGTTAGAGAAGGCGATCATGTAAAGCAGGGGGATCTCTTGCTGAAGCAGGAATCGGTTCAGTCTTCGGCCGACCTTCGCAGCAACCAGGCCGTGTTACAACAATTCACCGACGATGCCGAAGGTCTCCAAGCAGCTTATCGTTCCTCCGAAGCCTCGCTAAAGACAGCTCAAGCTGAGCTGGTGCGTAGCCAGGCTGATTTTGAAAGAGCTCGCTTGGATTATGATCGCAACCAGAATCTTCTTAAGGAAGGCTTAATCCCCAAGTCCCAATTTGACCAAGTTAGGGCTAGCTTTGAAGTCGCCAGGGCCCAGGTGGATTCCGCTCAAGCTCGCGTCCAACAATCGCAAGCCCAGTTGAACCAGGCGGACAAAGCTCGTGTTTCGGCTCGAAGTCGGATTGCTCAGCAAACAGCCACTATCGCCAGGATTTCCGATCTGGTCAACAAGACCGTTTATGCAGCACCTTTGACCGGAGTGATTACGGCATTGCCTGTGCATGTGGGCGAATCGGCGGTTCCCGGCATTCAAAATTCGATTGGAAGCAACCTGATGACCTTGGCCGACCTCTCCGTTATCACGGCAGAAGTGAAGGTGGATGAAACCGACATTGTCAATGTCAAATTAGTCCAGGAAGCTGAGGTTACCATCGATGCAATTCCCAACAAGATCTTTAGGGGACAAGTAACTGAGGTGGGTAGTAGTGCCTTGACGCGTTCCTCCGGTCAGGCGGCTGGTTCTGGAATCACCAACACCAGTAGCCAGGAGGCTAAAGATTTCAAGGTGGTGGTTACTTTGCTTGAGCCTTCGGATGAGCTAAAACCCGGACTGTCGACCACGGCAAAAATTACCACAGCCGTTCGCAACAATGTCCTGGCGATTCCCATCCAAGCTCTGACCATTCGCGAACTCGAGAAGGAAAAGGAAAAAAAAGAATCTCCCTCGGATCCGAAAATCGCCAAAGCTGCAGGAAGCAGCGAGACTGCCGGAAAAGAACCGACTAATTCCGTTTCTAAGGCGTCCAATAAGAAAAAGGAACAACAAGGTGTCTTTGTGGTGCGAGAAGGCAAGGCTGTCTTTGTTCCTGTCACAACAGGCATTACGGGCCAGACGGAGATCGAAGTCCTGTCGGGTCTGAAAGAAGGAGATGAAATTATCACGGGTAGTTACAAGACCCTTCGGACCATCAAGACCGATGACAAGGTTAAGGTAGATAATAAGACCATTGGAAAAGAAGACCAAAAGGGATAACCCCTCTCTGCAGTCAAGGGTAGGTGTGATCACAGCAATGATGTATTTAACGACTCCTACTTCGCTGAATGCCTGTGGCGGCCTATAGCTTTCATTAGCCCCGTGCTTTCAGCGTGGGATTTACCGTTGTGGTCTCCCTCCATCGGGGCCGCCGCGCTCATCGTGGTGGGCGCGGCGGCCCGAGGTTGCCCTGCCCACCCAGCACTGAAGCGCGGGGCTAATGAGCATTCAATCTTGTTGCTCTCAAGCTGACTGCTGAGGGCTGATAGCTGAAAGCCTGTTTGAGAATGCGAAAGGTGAAGGTCACGTATGTCTGAGAACGAACTAAAAACCGGTTCCAACGGCTATCTAATAAAGACGGAAAATCTCTGGAAAACCTATGAAATGGGAACAGAAAAGATCCATGCCCTGGCTGGAGTGTCTTTTACCGTTAGAAAGAATGAATACATGGCCATTATGGGCCCCTCGGGATCCGGGAAATCAACTCTCATGAATTTGATCGGCTGTTTGGATACTCCTACCGAAGGCAAATACTGGATCAATGATCGCTTGGTCAGTGAAATGAATGATGATGAACTGGCCTACATCCGGAATCGTGAAATCGGGTTCGTTTTTCAGACTTTCAATTTATTAGCCCGTGCTTCGGCACTGCACAATGTGGAACTCCCTTTGATTTACAACGGGACTCCGGCGCAAGAAAGACTGGCGCGGGCCAAGCGGGCACTGGAAATGGTGGAACTCGAACAGCGCATGATGCATAAACCCAATGAGCTTTCCGGCGGTCAAAGGCAAAGGGTCGCCATTGCTCGAGCGCTGGTGAATAATCCATCAATTCTATTGGCCGATGAGCCCACAGGTAACTTGGATTCCCAAACAGGAATGGAAATCCTGAGGTTATTTGAAAAGCTTCACGCTCAGGGCAACACGATCATTCTTGTCACCCATGAACATGACATAGCTGAAAATGCTCATCGCATCATTCACATTCGTGACGGGAAGGTTGCCTCCGATGAGACCAAGAAATAGACAAGCCAAACCCAAGCTGACAGTCCTTTTTTCTTGGAAAATTTCTTCCCAATGCCTATACTCCCTCTTGGTAAAAGATCGTAGGTTCTCCTTTCAGGTCGATACCTCCGAATCCTGATCCCAAGCTCATTGACTGCATGAAATGCCCCCTTTGTGAGAATCGTAAGGCCAAGCGATTTTGCCCGGCCAAAGCAGTAGAAATTTGCCCGGTGTGTTGCGGGACTAAACGCGAAGTGGAGATTGATTGTCCGTCAAATTGTGTCTATCTGCATGAGGGCCGCGAGTATGAGAGTAAAAGGATGGTACGAAAGGGTCCGTGGGTGGCCAGGACAGAAAGATTGTGGCAGGATGCCTTCATTAGTCAGCACTACGAGGTATTCCTCTCGCTTTGGGCAATCATGCTGGATGAACGGAAGCGATTTCCGGAGCTTATAGATAGCGACGTTCAAATCACCCTTGACGCATTGATCCAAACCTATGAGACTCTAGATAACGGCATCTACTACGACTCGAGTCCAACTTCCACAATTCAAAAGAGCCTTTATTTTTCCCTAAAATCTTTCTTGGAAACCCCTGATAGAGAGTTTGATGTTTCTCACCATCGACTCAACACAAGTACCATTTTGGATTGTTTGCGCTTTCAAAAGGAATTGGCGGCAGCCATCGTACTTCCGCGCCCCAAGAGCCGAGCCTTCTTGGACCACCTTGAAGAAATGTATTCCCATTCTGCCCCCTCTCTCCAGGAGCAACCCAAAATCATCCTGCCGTAAACGTGAGGCGTGAGGGTGAGGGTGACGGGTTTTAATTCTCACGCCTCACGTTTCATCCATCATGCATGCTCTTCAGAATCTGATTCAAACTGGCTAGCGGATCGCTGCTTGCAATGATAGGGCGACCGATCACCAAATAATCGGCTCCTGCCCTGAACGCCGCGGCTGGAGTCGCAATGCGACTCTGATCGTCGCCCTGGGTCCCTGTCGGTCGGATTCCAGGAGTCACAATTCTTAAGGAATTACCAAAATGTCGGCGCAAGGACTCAACCTCGGCAGGCGAGGCTACCAGGCCGTCTAAACCAGCCTGCTGAGCCAGTCTGGCCAAACGGAGAACCTGGTCTTGAACGGGAAAGTCACACCCGACTTCCTTCAAGTCTCGTTCGCCTAAACTGGTTAAGACCGTGACTCCCAAGATCCAAGGCCGTCGAGATCGCAATAGGGCGGGCTGCAGTTCTTTCACGACCATCGACATCATTTTCAAACCGCCACAGGTGTGAAGTGTGACCATGGAGACACCCAATTCTTGAGCCGCCAAAGCTGCTTTGACAACCGTAGTCGGGATGTCGTGAAACTTAAGATCTAAGAAAACCTGCTCTCCCATGTCGATGATGTCACGCACCAATGAGGGTCCTTCGGAAGTGAAAAGTTGGCTGCCGATCTTAAAGAGTCCGACCTGGCCGCGTAGTTGGTTTACAAGATGCAAAGCTTCTTGTCGTGTATTGACATCCAGAGCCACGATGATTCGTTTATGGTCCATATTGATATCTTCTTCTTTTTGCCTATTGCCTCTGCTTTTCGCCTGCAACATTCTGGCGTAAAGGACTTTTACCCGCAAGCACGAGTTTTGTTCTATCAAGTCGAAAGAACAATCTCCGCTTTTCTCAAGCCTTCCCCGACCCAGTCAGGCAGCCGCGCGTTCGGCAGCGGCCAGAGTCGTGTCAATGTCCTCATCGTTATGGGCTGTTGAGAGGTACCACCTTCCATCGGGCAAGACCAGGACACCTTCATCCAGGAGGGCGAGAGCAAAGTTGCTGTAGAGCCACTTGTCGGCCGCCAGGGTCTCGCGATAATTGCGCGCCGGCTTTTCCATGAAAGACAGCTGGAAGACAGGACCTCCACCGGCAGTAATTATGTTGAATCCGTGAGTCCGCAAGATTCCTTCCAGCCCCTTTCGTAGCCGTTCACCCCGTCGCCAGAGATCGGCATACACTGCGCCCTCATTGCGACAGAGCACATCCAGAACGGCCTTTGCCGCCGACAAGCAAAGGGGGTTGCCGTTGAGACTTCCCGCATGCACGACTTTTCCACTTGCAATCAGGTCCATGACCTTAGCCTTGCCAGCCAGGGCACTGAGAGGTGCCCCGCCGCCTATGGCCTTCGCATAGGTGGCCAGGTCTGGAGTGATCTCATAGAAACCTTGTGCCCCCTGCAGATGCAAACGGAACCCTGTGATGACTTCGTCAAAAATCAGCAGTGCACCATGCTTTCTGGAAGTCTCTTGCAGCATTTCGAGGAAGCCCGGCTCCGGTGGGATGCAACCACTATTGCAGAGCAATGGTTCGCAAATCACCGCCGAGATTTCAGTGCCGTGTCGCCCAAATGCCCTTTCCACTCCTGCGAAGTCGTTCCATCCGGCAATCACCACATTGTCGTGAGGACGTTGTCCCAGGGCTACCGGGATTGGTGCTCCGCGGGCAGCATTGATTTCCGCCAATGTCGGATGGTAACTCACCAGGACACTGTCAGCCCAGCCATGGTAGTGTCCCTCAAACTTCAGGAACTTTTGCCGTCCCGTGAAAGCGCGAGCCAGGCGGAGAGCCAACTGGACAATTTCAGTTCCACTGTTGGCAAAGCAAATTCTCTCGGCGCAAGGGATGATGCGAGTCAACCTTTCCGATAATTCAAACTCCAGATCGTGTTGCGCTCCGAAGGTCAAGCCACGGTGGAGCTGGCTGGCAATCGCTTGGGTGATCTCAGCCGGCGCATGTCCCAGGATCAAAGGCCCCCATCCGAGTCCGTAGTCCAGGTAAACGTTTCCGTCAACGTCAAAAACTCTTGAGCCAGAGCCACGCTTAAAGTAAAGCGGATAGGGATGCGCGCTGCGGCGCAAACCACTGGATACCCCTCCGGCCAGCGATTCTTGGGCGCGTTGGAAGCGTTTCAAAGATTGTTGCGTTTTGTTCCGAATGCTTTCTTCCCGGTGTTCCGGATTGAAATTTCCTGTCACGAGTTGATCCCTCATAGATTCAAGTGATACCTCATTGGAGCGATCCATTTCCCCGGCCTGCGAATTAAGGGAGAGCGGAGGTGTGAAAAAATCGGGAGGGCAAGCCTCCTGGCGAGCCATCGCCCCAGCAAATCCTTGCCCCCATGAGGCTCGGCGGGAGCCTCGCCCTCTCCATCTCCGGCGGTTTTGAATTTTTTCACGTCTTCAGGGCTAAGGGTGAGAAGGGCTCAATAGTCAGTTCTTTTCGCCGGAATTTTTTTCCGTGATTTGGCGGAAAACCCGCAGCAGATTCTCGCCCAGGAACTTGCGAATCCTCTGCTCAGAATAGCCACGACGCAACATGGCATCGGTGATCATGGCTAAATCACGCATATCCCGCATTCCGCGAGGAGGTGTGGGACCTCCATCAAAGTCGCTGCCCAGGGCGACATGATCTTCGCCGACCAGTTCGATCGCCCGGTTCACCACGTTGACCCATTCATCAGCCGACATCAAGACCTCATCCGGGGCAGCGACCCCAACTTCGGGATATTGAGAAGTAGACAACTCATCAATTTGTTCGATCGACAGCCCAGCTACCTTCTGGGCAATGTCACTGGTGTCCCAAAACGCCCTGCCCATATGCTGGGTGCGCCATTCAAACATCTTCCGGTTATGAAACTCGTTCCCTATGTGAAAACCAATCACTCCCCCTTTGGCCGCCAGTTTCTTCAAAAGATGGTCCGGCATGGTACGAGGGATATTGTTAAAGTGGCGCAGCCCATGATGAGTTGCCACAACCGGATCGGAGCTCGCCTCGATCGCTTGCTCCATCGCTTCATCCGAGGCATGGGAAATGTTGATCAGCATCCCAAGCCGATTCATCTCTTTGATGACGGCCCGGCCTCGTTCATTCAGGCCGTGCCACTTCGGCGGCGCACAGCAAGAATCTGCAAAGTTATTGGTCCAGTTGTGGGCTGGAAGTTGCGCGGCGCGCAGCCCGAGGCGATAGAGATTGCGCAATACGGCCAGGTCGCCGTCAAGGTCAAATCCTCCCTCGAGATCCAGTACTGCGGCGATCTTCCCTTTTTGATTGATGCGCTCGATATCGGAGGCCGTCAAAGCGAGTTCGATCACCCGATTGTTGTGGGCAATCTGTTGCAAAGCCAGGTCAATCAAACGCAACGCCTGTTTGGTCTCATAGCGTGAGGGATAGTATTCTTCCGAGACAAACAGACTAAACAATAGGGCATCGATGCCGCCTTCGCCCATTCGAGGCAGATCCACCTGGCCATCCGAAAGCCGCTCCCCGATGTCGCCTCCCCGATAAAATTGCCGATTGATGACATGGACATGAGCGTCAAAGACAAAGGCCTTTCGGTGAAGCGCATTAGCCCGCTCCGAAACTTGCGCCTGGGCCGGAAGTAAGCTGTGAAGGAAACAAACTGCAGACAAGACAACGGATTTTAAGATCCGAATCATTGGGCTCGCCTGTCATCTCTCTTTCTAATCCAGTCCGAATAAAGGGCGCCGTACATGACGGTAGGTGAAGCGAGAAGGATTGACCGCTGTCGCTCCTGGCGTATCGACCTCGATGATGCGACCTGCAATTGGTTCATAGGCCGCCCGGGGGGCAATGGCGCCTTTGACGACCAGGATTTTTTGGCGTTGGGGATACACCCCACAACTGGTGAGCTGGTGCAGGCTATTGGGACTGGATCGCTCAGTAGTCAGCAGGAGCAAGTTTGGCAAGTCGCGGGTCGAACCTTCCACTTCGACCACTGCTGTGAGTCCCATTTCATAGTAGTGGGTACCGCCGTGCCGGACCTCGGGCTCGACATACTTACCATCATGCAAGGATTTGATTGTTCCTCGAACCTGGACGGGATCGCCATGAAGCTTATCCGTCTTGCCGCCGACGGGGCCATCGAAAAACCGTCCTATTCCCAGCCGAAACGCCGCCTCAGCCGCTTCACGATCGGCGAGGGTGACCACCCAGCCCTCCGCTTTTTGTTTCAGGAGCTCACTCAAAATGAAGGTGCTGTCGCCCGAGGAACCGCCACCAATGTTGTCACCCATGTCCATTAGCGCTACCGGGAACTTATCGCTTGCCATGGCTTGCGTCACGGCAGCTGCAGCATCGGGCAGGTTGAGAACGATCTTATCGCGCGTCGCCCATAACATGTCGGCCACCCGCTGGGCTTCTCTCGCCGCCAATACCGGATCGTTGTCGGTGACGACCACAACACTCGGTCCCATGGCGAGGACGTCGGCATATTGATATCCTCCGGAGACACTGACCGCCAGAATCTTGGGGTTCTTTTCCAGGAGCCGGCTCTCGTCCACGATCGGCCTCAAAGGCGCGACCTTGGTGTATTGGAAGACGATGTTGTACATCATGGGTGGCTTGGCGATCACCTGAACGGGCTTCACTTTGCCGCTAACAATCTCTGCCATGACCTGGGCGGCCTGCACACCGCGCTCTTTCGTGTCAATGTGAGGATTTTCCTTGTAGGTGATCAGCGCCGTAGAGTCCTTCACAATCTCTGGAGAGACATTGGCGTGAAAATCGTGAGTCACAACAATTGGAAAGCCTGGGCCCAAGACTTGCCTCAACCGCCGGACCATCTCGGCGTCGCCGTGAGGATAGCTTTCCACCACCATGGCACCGTGGTTGGCCAGCAACAGGCCATCCAGTCGCGGCGTCGATCTGAGCCGCCCGATCAATTCTTCCACTAAAGTGTTGAAAGCCTCGTCGGTTACGGGTCCTTTCGGATCCGCTGCGGCCACCAGAGTAGGATATAGTTCCAATCCAAAGCGACGAGCTCCTTCGATGTACCCGCTGACTTCGTCGTTGCTTTTGGCCCACTCCAATAACACCTGGTCGAAGGGCTCGGTGTTTCGGCGCTTAAAATCAGCTAGTTTGGTCTTTGATGGGTTAAAGGAATTGGATTCATGGCTGATTCCGCCAATGGCAATCCGGGGACGAGCAGACTCGGCTGAAAGCGCTGGCGCGAAAAACAAAAAAGGAGTCAGCATAAAGACAACAAGTGTTCTCATGTTTGACCTTGAGTCAAGAGGAACGACGTCGCAGTGGAAGCTTTCGGTCTTGGAGTGGATTTCTAATGCACTCTTGACACTTCAGTCAGGATCTCCCTTAGTCGGCTTGCCACAATCACTTCTTCGCCAGGCTGCAACATGTAAGGCGTTACACTCAAACCTTGGGGATACTCATCCGGCAGGCATTCGATGCTGGGTTCGCCTTCTCGAAGCTTCTTGACGAAATCCTCTCTTGTCAACCCCATCGCTTTTTCGTCCCACTGGAGATAGAGATGCGGGACGTGGTTAGCCACCTCCGGCACGAAACGGCCAGTGCGGACGCCCGGGACGGAGGAAATAGTTTTTTCCATCGTCTCTAGTTGTTTCTCCCAGTTTTTCCATTCAACCTCGTGATCGACTTTCAAATAGCGCTCGAGCGCCACGTACAGGCCAACGATTTCTTCTTTGCCCACTTTCATGGGCCGGCCGATGGTATCTTCATTGGGATTGTTATTGAGCAGCGCCGCCTCAATCAGGTCTTTACGCCCTAGCAACAAGCCGGAACATTGCGGACCCCTCAAGGCCTTGCCGCCGCTAAAGGTGACCAGATCAAATCCCAGCTTGTTGTACTCGCTCAAACGGAAAACAGGCGGGACATCGGCGGCAGCATCGTTAAAGGTGGGGATGCCGCGGCGCTTCCCCACTTCGACCCACCTCTTAAGACTGATCCTGCCTTGGCTTTGCGCATCGTTGAGGAAGTACATCATCGCTGTCTTTTCGTTAGTGGCTCGTTCCAGGTCTTCTTCGGTTTCCACTTCCACGAGTCGCACGCCGATGTTACGGACGGCGTGATCGAACCCATTGCGATGCGATTTTTGGATGATCACCTCACTCTTCATCCCAGTGAGGTCGGGGAGGCGCTTAATCTTTTGCGGGTCCTTTCCGGCCACGCAAGCTGCCGTTCCCAACATAATGGCTCCGGCGGCTCCGGAGGTTACACAGGCAGCTTCCACCTCCAACAGCCGAGCGATTTTTTCTCCGACGACATGCTGAAGTTCATCAATCAGGACGAAGTGATGAGATGCTTCCTCCATCGCCTGGGCGACTTCGGGCGGCAATAAAGAGCCCGAGAGATAGGTGTAAACTCCTTTGGCATTGATGCGTGTGCGGACACCCAATCGAGCGTAAATGTTTGCGCGTTTCGTCGCCTGAACCTCCTCCGACATAGGTCGGCCCCATAGCCGGAGCCCAGCCAGGCCGGTGAAAACAGATAGAAGGCTGCTCTCCGTCAAGAACTTGCGTCGCGAAAACGACCAACCCCACAGTGGCATCTTTGTCTCCTTTCTGGCTTGAGAGTTGAGACCCCTCCATATCGAAGGGCAAGGCGTGTCCAGCGCTGCCCTTCCCATGATCCATGTTTGGGATTCTGCCGAGAACGGATCAACCGTTCTTCAGAATATAAACTTCAAGCCAAATTGAATGATCCGCATCGGTGACACCAGGGTGGTGATGGTTCCCGGGCCCTGGACGCGGCCGCCTTGTACCGGGTCGGGTCCAATCTGGCCGGTGGCCGGATCGAAAGCCGGTAGGAAGGCGCTACCAGCGTCCAATGGGGCGTTGGGGACGCCGAAGTTGGGGCTGTTAAATACATTGAAGAGTTCCGCCCGGAATTGGAATCGCATTTTTTCGCGGATCGGAAAGTTCTTGAATAAAGAGAAATCCAGGCCCTTGAAGGCGGGACCGTCCAGGATGGCATTCCCCGAGTTACCGTAGTGACAGCGACCCGCCAAATAATCCACCCTGCAAGTGACCACCCGGAAAGCTTCGGTATCAAACCACTGATTGATGGTGGGGTTATCCAGCTTGCCGCTGCGCAGTCGGTCCGGTCGGGTGGGGCTGTTAAAAGTGTTCAAAGTGTTATTTTGAGACACAACAAAGGGAAAGCCCGTCCGCAGGGTCCAAATGCCGTTTATCTGCCATCCACCCAATATCCATTGGCCCGGTCCCGTCTTAAAGGCCGGCAGAGTGGGGAGTTCATAGAGCCAGCTGATGACCGCGTTGTGCTTGACGTCAAAACCGTAGCGCGCCTTGTCGCCTGCGCGGTTTCGAGGGTCTTGATACCTATTCTGCAAAGCGCCTGCACCTTCATTGCGTCCGTAACCTTCTCCCAGAGCTTTGCTGAAGGTATAAGCCACGTTGAGCATCAGGCCATGGCTGAAGCGCTTTTCGGCATTCACCTGCAGGCCATGGTACCAGGAGTTGGCGCCTGCGTCGAGGAAGCGAATCCGGGTGATCGTGCGTCGGGGGCCACCCGGGCCATCGATGATGGTCTGGTAGGGGCGCCGTTGCTGCGCCGTCGTCGGCAAGGAGCTTAAACCAGGATCCGGGTTGTTTAGCTCTACCGTGTTGTCAATGTGAGTGCCCCGACTCCCCACATAGCCAAACGTCAATACTGTTTGGAAGGGAAGTTGTCTCTGAACGTCCAGACTCCACTGGTGGACGCGAGGTTCGAAATTATCCGGGTTAAGTGCATTGGCATTGGTGGCCCGTGTATTGTCCACCGGCCCGAAAGGAGCTTCAAAGGTGAGGGGTGCCAGAGTGGGATCAAGCCGCCCGTTGGTGACTGTCTGGGAAAATTCGCTGCTGCCCGATAAGGGCGGATTCAGATTCAAGATCGTATAGTTGTTAAGCTGGTGTACATTGTGGTACATGCCGTAGGCCGATCGCACCACCCAGTTGTCACTGACACGATAAGCTAGCCCGATGCGCGGCATGAATAACTTCTTTTCCGGACTGTAGAAATGATACGGGGTATGAATATTGGGGAGTAAGACTGGCAGTCCGTCCTCCTTGTCTCTGAAACTCAAGCTGCGCCATAACCCTTCAATGTCGGTGGCTACACTGTTGTACTCATAGCGCAGGCCTAGATTGAGAGTGAGTTTCCGGTTCACCTTCCAGTCATCCAGAAAGTAAGCGCCATAGCGGTTTTGCCGAGGCACGGTGCGTGGAAAGCCTTCGGGCGTAGCGGTGAAGCTCGGATACCCCAGCAGAAAAGCAGCGAAGTCGTTATTGGCAATGTCCCCGTCAAATTCGATATTACCCCGGGGCACATTAGCTGCAGCCCGGTGGAGCGCCACGCGACGAAAGTCGAAACCGGCTTTATAGTTATGGGAGCCACGGCTGATGGTCAGGTTGTCACTGATCTGGTGCTGGTTGTTAAAATCGTAGCCGTTACCGCCGTCGCGGTCTCCCAGCGAGGCGAAGTTGGTCATGGTGATATCAGGCACTCCAGCCTCTCTGGGGGTGAACTTACGGTTGCCGTCAGAGACCAAGCGGAAACCCGTGAGCCCTAGTTTGTCCAAGTCAAAATCCGTGTTGGAGCGTGGATTCAGCGTGTTATCTACGGAACGGTTAAACCCATAACGGAATTCGTTGATGCGCTGGGGAGAGAAGATATGAACCCATTGGCCGGCCACATTTTGGTTCCTGCCCGCTACATAGTAATTGAAGTTGGGATTGTCGCCGGCTAAGAGAGCGTAAGTAATGTCATCAAACGCGTAATGGCCGAACAGCTTGTCCTTAGCAGAGATCTGGTGGTCGATGCGGACATAAATCTGATCATCATCAATCGTCGTATTGGAACTTCCAATGTAATTGATCCCGCTGAGAGGATCCGGGTTGATCCTTTGCGGCGCCGGCCAAAAGGTCATTAAGTTCTTGGCCGCGGTCGATATTCGGGAATCTGGAATGAGGTTGTTGAGAAAAGGCGTGCCAGTGAGCGGGTCCACAATTTGAACGGCTGGAAGGGGGTTGCCGCTATCATCGTGCCGGTTCAGCAAGGCGCTCATATCGCCCTGGCGAAAGGCGTCGGGCGGAACATTGGCAGTCCCAATTCCACCCGGTTGGCGCCGTTTACGCCCTTCGTAGTCAAACATGAAGAAAGTCCGGTCTTTCCCATCGTAGAGCTTGGGGATCGTAAACGGGCCACTAATGACACCACCGTACTGATTCTGACGCAACTGGTCCTTGGGCTTGCGCGGTTCGCCAGGCGCGTTGAAATAGTTGACAAAGTAATCCTCCGCATCGAGTACGTCGTTGCGCAGAAACTCAAAGGCCGTGCCATGATAATTATTGGTTCCTGATTTCAGCACGATGGTCAGTTGCGCGCCGGAATTGGTTCCGTACTCCGCCGAGTAGCTGCCAGCTAGCACCTTAAATTCCTCCACCGCTTCAATCGAAGGCGTATAAGGGACCGTGTTAACCCGCGCTTCGGTGCACACCACTCCGTCGAGTGTGGCGTGCTGGTTGGTATCGCGCTGGCCATTGGCGCTGATGGCTATTACATGGCCGGGAACTGGCACTCCACCGCCATCACCGGTGAGTCCGTCAAATCCCATGCGGGAGCCAAATTGTACTCCGGGTTGGAGCACAGCCAACCCGCCCAGGTTGCGGCCGTTCAAGGGCAACTCCACCACCCGCCGGTGGTCCACCACCTGTCCCAGAGTCGGATCGTCAGTGCGCAGCAGTGCCGCTTCAGAAGTCACTTCGACACGCTCCTCCTGACCGCCGACCTGCAGGGTAAAATCAATGCGGGCCTTCTGGTTGACCTGCAGAACGAGGTTTTTCCGGACTTCGGTTTTGAAACCTGCCAGCTCCACCGTAACCTGATACTCGCCGACGTTCAGGAGCGGGAAACTGTAATCCCCGGTGTTGGACGTCACTTCCTCCCGTTTCAATCCCGTGCCTACCTGCAACGCGGTCACCTTGGCCCCCGGTACTACGGCTCCCGAAGCATCGGTCACCGTGCCGAGGATGGTCGTTGATGTCGTCTGAGCCAGAAGGGGTAGAAAGCCTGACCCAACGATGAGAACTATCGCCCATATAGCGCGGTTCATGGGTTACCTCCTGTTTTTTGAAAGTCCTGAATATCGGAAGTTCCGGCATACATCGCTCTTATGCCG
>QHZQ01000073.1:0-19786 GCA_003224725.1 Acidobacteriota bacterium
CATTCCTGGCCATTAGTAGCGTATGACCTGCCAGTTCCACCCCACTACCTTCTTGGATTACCTTGGTCACAGGATTCTCAACCGTCGCACAAGCCTTTTCATTGACGATCTTGAAGACCTCGGCCAGCGATTTTCCGATCGCTTCTTCCCCCTTCCACCCCGTCAAGGACTGGGCAACAGGGTTCATGAAGGTCACACACCCTTGCGCATCGGTGACGATCACGCCATCACCAATACTTAAAACCGTCGTGCGTAACCATTCGCGTTGTTTTCGCAGCGTCTTTTCGGCTCGTTGGCGCGACGAAGTCAGGAAAGTAATCACCAGCGCTGCGAGAGCGAATGAACCCAACCGTAGGCCACTGTTCAGATCCAGCAAGAAGGCGGAGGCTGATCGCGAAAGATAGTAGTCGACACTGATGGCCGTCAGAACGGTGGTCACCAGACCAGGCCCCAAGCCGCCATACCAGGTGCTGACCATGACGGCCACTAAGAAAAGGGGAGAGGAGTTCTGCTCCATCCCATGCCCCAGCCAACCCGCCAGCTCCAACACTAGCACGGACTAGACCTCGTTTTAATCAGGGTCCAGACGATGTAACGCGTTTCTTTCTGCTTGCGGGACATTTTTTTCTATGTTTTGGCCACGGTCTTTCGCCATCCTGAAGAGCTATTACGTGGATACTCTATCCCAGTATCATCTTACGCCAAGTGTGACAGGAGTCTGTTCAAAATTGGTCAATTACGACAAATTAATTTCAATTTTGGCGGGAAAATTTGGGCAAGTTTTTCTGATGGGCCTTTAAAGTGTGGCGTCAAAACGGCTGTCAAATCGACTGAAGAGTTAGCCTTGAAGATTATTGGTTTTGCACTAAGACTTTCGTGGTTCGTCGTCTGGCCAGATTGGCGGTTACCTCCACCAACTCTGCCGGATCAAATGGCTTGGACATGTGCACCTGGAAACCTGCAGAAAGGGCCCGCGTGCGCTCCTCAAACCTCGTGTAGGATGTGAGAGCCAGTGCTGGGATATCTCCTCCTTGCTCTGGCCTTAATGCCCTCACTTTGCGAATCAGATCGAACCCGTCTTCAACTGGCATCCCGATATCTGACATCAAGACGTGAGGCCTCCAGCGCACCAATGCCTCCAACGCTTCGGCAGCCGAAGCCACCGCTGTTACCTCGGCCCCACCGTGTTCTAACACCGCGACAAGCAATTCACGCGCGTCGGCTGCATCATCCACCACTAGAACCCGAAAGCCTTCCAGCGGGCGAAAAGTCCCTAAAGGTACGCGACCCTCAGGCTTCAGGGATGCTTGCATCTGATTGACCTCCTGAGAGACTTCCTGTTCTGCAACGACTGTTTGCGGAAGCCTTACCGTGAAAGTGGCTCCTTGTCCTTCGCCCGGACTATCAGCCTGAATTGTCCCACCCTGCATCTCTACTAATTGTCGCACAATGGCTAGTCCCAACCCCAACCCCCCCTGCGACTTTGGGGTTGCCACATCGGCCTGACGGAAACGGTCAAAGATATAGGGGAGAAACTCTGCGCTAATACCTCTACCGCTATCTTTGACCACAATCTCAACCTGAGAGCTGGCCTGCTGCAGACCCACCTCCATCAAACCCCCTTCAGGAGTGAACTTGATGGCATTGGAAAGAAGGTTCAGCACGACCTGCTGCAAACGACTTGCATCGCCTGAGACCAAGCCGACCGCAGGGTCAAGCATTGTCTGGAGTTGAATGCCCTTGGCAACAATCGACGGACGCATGGTTTCGATGGCTGTTTTAACAACCGCAAGAAGCCCAACCGGCCGAACTTCCAAGCTGAGCTTGCCATTGACAATGCGTGAAATGTCTAAAAGATCCTCGATCAGCCGTCTCTGCGACTTGGCGTTGCGCTCAATCACTTCATAAGCTACAGCGCAAGTGGCCTGATCCAGATTCTCAGTGCGAAGCATTTGGGCCCACGACAATATCGAGCTCAAGGGCGTGCGGAGCTCGTGGGACACGACTGCCAAAAATTCATCTTTGAGCCGATTGGCCTCGCGCAGTTCGCGCGTGCGCTCCTCGATGATCTGCTCCAAAGCGTGGGCATGGCGCTCCAGGGCCAACTGCTTCGCTTCCACTTCACGCTGCAGTTGACGACTCTGAATAGCCCGCATCAATGAGGCCAGGAAGTAATCTCGTTCAATGGGCTTCTGAATGAGGTCGTAGGCCCCACCACGGAGCGCTTGTATCGCCAAATCTTGATCACCGTGACCCGTGATGAGTAAGGTGGGAGTATCAGGTCTCAACTTGCTGATCTGGGACAACAGTACCAGACCGTCCATCCCGGGCATTTTGATGTCCGCGATGATAGCATCATAGTCCGTTGAAGCAATCAGATCCAGCGCTGCGATAGCCGAATCACACGCGTCTACCCTCACTCCCTCCATGCGCAAGAACAGGGTTTCGGGGAGCGCCTGTAACAAAGCTGGATCGTCATCTACGATGAGGATCTTGGGTTCGTTCATGGGAAAGCTTTAAGAACGGCGGCGGGAAGGTCGTTAAGAATTTGGCAACACCCTGTGGTCCACCTGGTAGGTTAGAAATGGTTTACAATCAACCCCGGTGAAGTCTTCTCAAGACTTCATTCCCCCCTTAGTCAAACTCCTTCCTTAGGCTCACGATCCTCTTTCTGTGTCACGAGAGAGCTGGCGTTTTTGAATGGCGCCGATCAGCGACACCATAAAGGAATCCCGATCAATGGGCTTCTGGATAAAAGCGTATGCACCGCCCTGTAAGGCTCGCACCGCCAAATCATGTTCGCCATGGCCGGTAATGAGCAGTGTGGGTGTGTTGGGCCTTAATAGGCGGACTTCGGCCATCAAGCTCAGGCCATCCATCCCTGGCATTTTAATATCACTAATGATAGCGTCGTAATCCCACGCGGCGATCTGGGACAGTGCCTCCAAGGCAGAGTCACAAGTATCGATCTTCACCGTTCCCATTCGTAAACGCAGGAAGGCTGGAAGGGCCTGCAAGAGGACCGTATCGTCGTCAACAATGAGAATATGGGGCTCGCTCATATTAAGAATGTCGGGAAGATTTAAGGGCTCGCCAGCGGAAGCTCAATCAGAAAAATGGCCCCCTCGCCCGGACGACTTTTTTCGACCGAGATAGTACCCTGATGTTCCTTAATAATTCCGTAGGTAATTGAGAGGCCCAAACCCGTGCCCGCTCCCACTTCCTTGGTTGTGAAGAAAGGGTCAAAAATGCGCTGCTCCAGCCCCTCTGCGATCCCCGGACCGGTGTCGCAAAAAGCCAGCTTGACCTTACCCTGTTCAACGTGGCAACGGACCTGGATAAGTTTGCGGGTCGCATTCGCCAAGGCGTCTCTGGCACTTGTCAGCACGTTGAGGAACACCTGTTCTAATTGAATCGAATTGCCGATCACCATAGGGTTCTCGGAACACAGGTCCAGCTCCGTTCTGATCTGACGCAAGCGCAGTTGTTCTTGGATCAGTGAGATTGACCTCACAATCACCATCTTAATGGGTACCAGTTCACGGCTCACCGGGGCGGCGCGTCCAAAGGTACGAAGGTGTGAAATGATCTCGGTGGCCTTTCCGACCTGTTGCATGGCATGATGCAATTCCTCCACGATCTGGTTCTTCTCCCAGACACCTAGATCAATTCGATCGATGGCATTTCCCAGAAACAGGCCGATATTGTTCAGGGGGTTATTCAGCTCGTGAGCCACGCCGGTCGTGAGTTCTCCAAGCGTAGCCAACTTGGCTGCTTGTACGAGCTGCTCTTGTTTTTCGGTCAACTGCTTTTCGCGCTGTTTAATTTCTTCAGTCGTTTTGTGGAGATCATCCATGATATGAATCATCGCCTTGCGGGTCTTCTCCAGGCGCAGATTGGACTGATGGGAATCCTGCAAGATGTGCAACAGGGCTCGCCGGGAATTGTCCAGCCGTTCCGTCTGAGCCGCCATCCGTCTGCGATCCTTTTCATAATCGCCCAGGATATGGATCATGGCTTTACGCTGCTCGGCCAGTCGCTTGTTGAGCTCATTCAGATCGCCCATGATATGGATCAAGGCGCGACGGCGCTCTTCAGCTTTGCGCACGCGCTCTTCCAAGACCCGTACTCGCTCATGCAGAGTGGATTGGGTCTCGGAGGCAAGAGCCTCGAGATTGTTCTGTTGTGTTTGTACAAAGTCAGAGGTATTGGCCACTTCCACTGTCTCTTAATGCCGTCCTTCCCGCCTCGTCTTTTCCAGCTCTTTCCGTAAGTTCTCCAGCTCCCTTTCTAAAGCAATCATCTTAAGTTCGCGACCCACCACCACTTCTTCAAATTTCTCTAAGTCCAGGATCTTCTCTTGCAGTTCGGTTTTCGACTCCTGCAGATCGCTCACCACCCGTTCGTAAGCCCGCATATCGCGCAGGATGCCGATGGCGCCGATCACCCTTCCATCGGGATCGCGCAAGGCCGACGCATTCAGGGTGGTAGGAATGACCTCGCCGGAGGCACTCCGTGGGTTGAGCCGGGCGTTGCGAGTTACCCCATGCTCCACCACTTCCCGCAAGGCAGCCGTAAATTCCCGGGTCTCCTCCGGGCTAATGAAGCGGGAGAGGGATTGCTCTAACACCTCATCCGGACGAAAGCCCAGGAGCTGGGAAACCGCATCGTTGGCTTGCAGGATCTTGCCTTCCAAGTCGCTCACAAACACCGGGTCGGGGGCATTCTTGATGAGACTTTCGGCGTAGGCTCGGGCCTTGTCCAGTTCGCGCATATCGCGCAGGATGCCGATGGCGCCGATCACCCTTCCATCGGGATCGCGCAAGGCCGAAGCATTCAGGGCTGTGGGAATGATCTCGCCGGAAGCACTGCGGGGATTGAGTCGAGCGTTGCGAGTCACTCCCCGCTCCACGACTTCCCGTAGCGCGGCCGTAAATTCCCGGGTCTCCTCCGGACTAATGAAGCGGGAGAGCGATTGCTCGATCAGTTCATCTGGACGAAGGCCCAGCAAGGAAAAAACCGCATCATTGGCTTGCAAGATCTTGCCTTCCAAGTCGCTGACAAACACCGGGTCGGGCGCATTCTTGATGAGACTTTCGGCGTAGGCTCGGGCCTTGTCCAGTTCGCGCATATCGCGCAAAATGCCGATGGCCCCGATCACCTTCCCGTCTGAATCGCGCAAAGCCGAAGCATTCAAGCTGGTGGGAATGATCTCACCGGAGGCCGTGCGTGGGTTGAGGACAACGTTGCGGGTGATGCCACGCTGTTTAGCTTGCATGGCCAAGCGAGGATAATGGTAATTCTCCTTCGTGTCTTCTTCGCGCTCCTCACGTTCCACCACTTCGCGCAGGGCTGCCAGGAATTCGCGAGTCTCCTCGGGCGAGATAATGCGGGAGAGCGATTGCTCGATCAACTCATCCGGGCGGAAACCCAGCAAGGCGAAGACGGCATCGTTGGCTTGCAAAATTTTGCCTTCCAAATCACTGACAAACACCGGGTCGGGTGCGTTCTTGATGAGGCTTTCGGCATAGGCTCGGGCCTTGTCCAGTTCGCGCATGTCACGCAAAATCCCGATGGCCCCGATCACCTTCCCGTCAGGGTCCCGCAGAGCCGAAGCATTCAGCGTCATGGGGATAATCTCGCCCGAGGCACTGCGTGGATTTAGCCGGGCGTTGCGAGTCACGCCCCGCTCGACCACTTCGTCCAGAGCTGCCATGAATTCCCGCGTCTCTTCGGGACTAATAAATCGCGACAGAGATTGCTCTAATACTTCATCCTGACGAAAGCCCAAGAGCTGTGAGACCGCATCATTGGCCTGCAAGATCTTTCCCTTGAGGTCGGAAACGAACAAAGGATCCGGGGCGTTGGCTATGATAATGTCGGCTTCGAGCGCTTCTTGTGACTTGGCACTACCGCCGGGCGTCACCGAGCGATTAACCATGCTGCTCATGATATGTTTTCCTCCGCTTATGGTAGATGATTCCCCTGGCCCGCGAAGAGATTTCCGACGCAATGGATCTCCTCCTCTGAATGCATTCTATAAAGCGTTTTGTGTAAAGTGTTCCTTGCTGAAGTCTATTATAGCTTTCTCAAGAAACGAATGGCAAGAACCCAATCGGTCGTATCTACAGGCACCGCCCAATCCAGGTGTCATCGGTCTTTTCTCGCATTCCTCAAGGCTTGACATTTTGTCACCTTAACATCCGCCCGGGGACTTGGGAACTAGGTAAAACCCTAGTCTCACAGAAAAAACTCCTAGGATAACCGAAGGCAGCAAGATTCGCTGAGGAGATTTCCAGACGATTCGGTCCCTCTGGAGTGGATTGATCTCGTGAACTTGAAATAATGGGTAACCACTGATGATGCCTTCGTGGGTTTCGAATCCCAGGGTTTTTGCTTTAACAGCCACTCTTATTCCGAGCTATTGTTCCTGTGGCTGATTGCTTCGGAAACAAATTTGTAACGGGCAATATCTTTGCCAATCAAATGGCAAGTGAGACGCGCGCACCGATCTTTATATCCTCTAATGGCTTGGGCCTAAGTGCGAGCTAACAGACTTTCTGAACTTATGTTGCCAAAGAGGGGAAATAAGTGGACCTGTATTTCTACTTTTGGGAAAATATTTGGAAAGACTGGAAGCGTTAGGGTCATTTCCTTATCTCCTTTGACTGCAAGGAATTCTTATCAAATTCGAGGGTAATGCTTCTGTTAGTGGGAAATATATTGCCTTTTCATCGCCCGTGCCCCGATGGGCGGGCGCAAGCCCTTTGGTGGGAGAATCGGTCGTGATAGAAAAAAACTACTCTGTATAATTCTGAACATTTTTTGTTGCCATTACTAGCGATAATAACTGGTTTTGAGCAATGGTAAACTCATTGCGTAGGATCCAAACGACTCTCAGAGTGAGGAGAAAATGGATTGAGGCTCCCACGGCGCACGACCGTTAGAAGGATCGCCAACTCAGCAACACGACCGTCGGCGGGAATAGGTTCAGATAAACCTCAAATTCAATTTCTTTGGAGGTTGAATGGACTTCTCTACCGGTGACCATCCATGGTTTGCCTTACGAATCAGATCTCGTTGTGAAAAGAACGTAGCCGCGGCCCTGAATGAAAAGGGCTACGAAGTGTTCTTGCCCCTCTACTGCCACAGACGACGTTGGTCAGATCGCATTAAGGAAATCGAAGAACCTCTTTTTCCCGGCTACTTGTTCTGTCGCTTTGACCTACAAAAACGCCTCCCTATCTTGATTACGCCACATGTTATACTCATTGTTGGAACAGGTAAGATGCCCGTTCCGGTGGATGATAGGGAGATTGCTGCCCTGCAATCCATCGTTAAATCCGGGCTAGAAGCCCAGCCCTGGCCCTTCTTGAGGCTTGGACAAACCGTGCGCGTCCTGCAAGGGCCACTGCGGGGTGTAGAAGGGACCCTGGTTGCTTTCAAAGCGGGTCATCGTCTGGTAGTTTCCGTGACTCTTCTACAGCGTTCCGTGGCAGTTGAAGTTGATTACGATTGGGTGACCCCCATTGTTGCAGAACAGTCTTCTACAAACATGGTCGGTTTTCCTACTGAGCCGAATCGTTCCTCTGGCTGGTCGCAAGCTGATCCCGGAATCCAGGCATCGCGGGCGACAAGGCTGAGATGACCACCAATCCAACGCGAATCTTAGTGGTGGACGACGACGCAGCCATGCGAGAAGTCTTGGAGATGCGCCTTCAAGAATGGGGTTTCGACGTTTGCCTGGCCTCTGATGGGAATCAGGCCAGGGAGCTCACCCAATCCTATGAACCCGACATTGTCATTTCCGATGTCCTCATGCCGGGACTGTCTGGTCTGGAGCTGCTGCGCTTCCTGAAAATGGCTCGTCAGGCTCACCCCGTGATTCTCATCACGGTGCAGGCCAGCGTGGACGTGGCCGTTGAGGCCATGAAACAGGGAGCCCAGGACTTTCTTATTAAGCCGCTGGATTATGGCAAGCTCAAATCGACTCTGGAATGTGCCAAGCGGGACATTAGGATGCGCCGGGGGTTTCGCAAGCTGGGGGCTCGACTGGAACAGGGGGCGGGCTTTAGAGAATTCATCGGAACTAGCAAGGAGATGCGGCAGGTCTACGATTTTATCAAGGTCGTAGCCAAGAGTGATGCGCCTGTCTTAATTACGGGCGAGAGTGGAACGGGAAAGGAGTTGGCCGCTCGCACCCTACATGAGCTGAGCCCGCGGAGTCATGGTCCATTCATCGCTATTAATAGCGCCGCCATTCCTGAAAGCCTCATTGAGACCGAGTTGTTCGGTCATGAGAGAGGGGCTTTTACAGGCGCCGTCGCCGCCAGGCCTGGTTGCTTTGAGCTGGCAGACCAGGGAACCCTTTTCCTGGACGAGATTGCCGAGATGCCATTGCCTGTGCAAGCTAAATTGCTCAGAGTGCTGGAAGACGGCCGCGTGCGCCGCGTAGGTAGCAGCGAAGAGCTTAGGTTCAACGTCCGCGTCCTGGCTGCGACCAATCTCAATCCCAGAGATGCTGTCCAGAAGAGAACTCTACGTGAAGACCTGTATTTTCGGCTCAATATCTTTACGTTGACCCTACCCGTTTTACATCATCGTCGGGAAGACATACCACTGCTGGCCCAGCACTTCATTGGCAAGTTTAACCAAAGGCATCAAACCGCCGTGGTAGGGTTGAGCTCGGAAGCATTGGAGAGGCTCCAAAAATATTCTTGGCCCGGCAATGTCAGAGAGCTCAAAAATGTCATGGAGCGAGCTGTCATCGTGGCTCGCAAAGAATGGATTGATCCGGCCCATCTTCCCCCTCACATTCAGTCGTCCGCCGTCGAAGCCGATCCCTCTATTATCTTACCTTTGGGAGTGACGGCCGCAGAAGCCGAAAAGGAGCTTATCTTGAAAACTCTCATGAGGACCGGAAACAACAAAGCTGAAGCTGCCCGTCGGTTGGGGGTGGACGTCAAAACCATTCGCAACAAACTCAAAACTTACAGATTGAACTGACACATTGTCCGGCGGTCGTAATTCCTCGACCCATGAAAATTGCAACCAAGATCACCCTTGGCTACGGCATTCTCATCGCCCTCATCGTTACGTTGCTGGTCTACCATGTTTCCTTGATCCACCGTATGGAATCCATACAAAGAACCCTTTCTGAAGTTCACTTTCGCGCTGCCTTAGCTTTCCTCCAGCTTTTGCGTAACTTGGATCAGATCGAGGAATACACTCAAAAGTTCTTTGTCAAAGGGGACCCACGCTATTTCGCCAAGTTGGAAGAGATGCAGCACTCTTTTGGTCAAGACCTCCAGCAATTGCAAATCCTTGGCCGATCACCCGAAGAACAAGTCGCCATAAGACAGCTTTCTCAGAGTTGGGCCGAATACACCCAAATGGCCACAGAACAGGAGCAAGCCTTCCAGCTTTTGAACCCACCCGAGACTGCCAACCTTCGGTCTAATCTGATGGAGCAACTGCAACGCCTCCACACCCAGACACAAAATCTGTTCCAAGCCACCCAAGCGATCGTAAAGGCTCAAGTGGAGAAATCTGGTGAAGCCACCCAGCGCGCCTTCCTCATTTCCTGGGGAGGGGCCGCTATTGCTCTAATTTTAAGCGTGCAGGTCTCATACTGGACCGTTCGTTCCATTTCTGAACCCTTGAAAAACCTGATCGAGGGAACCCGGGCTATTGCTGATGGCCACTTTATTCATCAACTGGACACGTCGCGAAAGGATGAGTTTGCGCAGCTAGCTTGCGACTTCAACGCGATGACGCGGCGCTTAGGCGAACTCGACCAGATGAAGAAAGATTTTATTTCCCATGTCTCACATGAGCTCAAGAGTCCCGTGGCCTCCATGCGTGAAACCACGCGATTGTTGTTGGATGAGGTCCCAGGCCCTTTGACGTGCAAGCAGAAGCGTCTGCTCGAGCTCACTTTGGAGTCTGCAAAACGGCTTTCTTCTATGATTGCTAACCTGCTGGATCTGTCTCGTATGGAAGCCCGGCTAACGCCTTTCGAATTTCAAGAGCACGATCTCATTAGTCTCGTACAGACCGTCTTAGCCGAATTTGAGCCTCGAATCTGCGAAAAGGGGCTTTGCATCGATACAGAGCTACCTGAGAGTCCTGTAATTCTAACCTGTGATAGAGAAGGCATAATCCAGGTTCTCGGAAATCTTATGGACAATGGGTTGAAGTTTTCTCCTCACGATGCAGCTCTCAAGCTTCGTCTCAGTCGAGTGAGCGAAATTCCGGAGCGCGCCATTGCTCTCAGGCGCCAGAAGGGGTGCGGTACGGATTTCGTGCTGCTGTCCCTGGCAGATTCAGGGTCTGGTGTCCCTGATCCAGACAAGGAAAAGATCTTCGAAAAATTTCATCAAGTAAAAGACGGAGGGAGACGTCCCTTGCTCGGAGTGGGCCTGGGTCTTGCGATCACCCGGGCTATTGTCGAGGCACACCGCGGTGCCGTGTGGGTAGAAGATAGTCCTGAAGGAGGGTCACGCTTCTGTGTTCTGCTGCCGACAACGGCGGCTGTCGAGATAGCTCTGAGACAAGGCGTCGGTGGTTAAGGAAATCGCCTTTCAAATGAAAATAGCAACCTTCTTGGTTCCCCTTCTCGGAATTTGCATCGTGCTGAACTCATGCCAGCGAAAAGTGAAGGTTCCAAATGTTATCAATGATCTCCCGGACCTCCAGCAAGGCGAGACCTACTTCGAGGCGGGTGACTATCTAAGAGCGGTTCAAGCCTACGAAGCTTATCTCCACCATGATATTTCCAGGCGCAATCATGACCGGGTCCTCTTCCATCTTGCCCTGGCTTATGCCTTTCCCTCCAGCCCTGCTTACAACCAGCAGAAGGCCATCGGTCTCTTTGAGCGCTTGTTAACCGACTTTCCCGAGAGTCCTTATAAAACTCAAGCCGAGTTGATCCTGGGCCTTCAGGCACAGATCGATCGGATCAAGTTGATGAGCGATCGATTGAATTCGCAAGTGGAAGAACTGAGATCCACGGTTCAGGTTAAAGAACAGCAACTAAAACAACTGCACATGGCACTGGAGCAACTGCAAACCAATGCCCTGCAAAAAGAAGAACAGATTCGCAATTTCAAATTAGAGCTCATGCAGATGAAAACTGACCTGACTCAGCGAGAGGAACGCCTCAAGAACTTGAAGACTGAATTGGAGGAATTGAAACGAATCGATTTGGAACGACGTCCCTCGCAGCCTGAGTAGCTACGGAGAAGATAATAGGAGCGCCCCCTTACGAGTGGCGCTCCTGGGTAGGGCCGACTTCGTGTCCAATGCGGTCATGGTGAGAAGATCCGCCAGCGCGAACCGTGCGAGTAACCTCGAACCATGCTGCAACTAACTTTGAATGGACAGGGCTTTACCGTCCTTGTGCTCCACGGTCACTCTTTGACCTTCCTTCAGGTCGGCCAATGTGCCCGTCTTCCCACTCAC
Source organism: Acidobacteriota bacterium (assembly GCA_003224725.1). Taxonomy (GTDB): domain Bacteria; phylum Acidobacteriota; class Terriglobia; order Versatilivoradales; family Versatilivoraceae; genus QHZQ01. The sequence goes on from QHZQ01000073.1 coordinate 11,464, forward strand.
CGTTATTTTGGTTTGGGGGTCAACCGTGAAGCTGACTTCCTGACCTCCGGCCGTCTCCACAGTAACCGTGTTCGTTATCATATCCACCTTCTTAACGGTGCCAGAGGCCCTCTCTCCTTTTTCCGCTGCATTTGCAGCCGCGAGAGTGAAGCTCAGCATCAGTAGCAGAGCCAAGGTAGCAACTAAGAACTTCCGCATCGTGTTTTCACCTCCTTATTAACTGAATTATTTCAGGCTGCAGGCAATTTCCGGATAACCTGAGCCTAGCTAATCAGGACTCTCGACAGGAGAACTCTCCCGTTGGAATCGTCCCTTGTAGTGGAGGTTTGGCAAGTTTGTTACCAACTCGTTCCCTTCTAACGTAAGTGTCGAAATTTCACTAGAAATGGAAATGGGGGTGTGGAGGTACCAGGTCATAATTACTAGAAGTGGCAGGGAAATTTTCCCCGTCAGATGAATTACAGTCAAAAGGCTGCACACAAACTCTAACTTTTGAGTTTTCGAAGGGCCATGTGCAATTTTGAACAGTTTCTTCCAGCGTGCCTGGACTTGGAAACGGGGGGCTTGGTTCTGGGAGCATTTTCGGACTCAGTCTATCAAGAAGGCCTAATCGAAATTAAACCCCATGACCTTCTCTTGCTCTACACCGATGGTGTCACTGAAATCTACAACGAAGCCAACGAGGAGTTTGGTGTGGAGCGCTTGCTCGATCTCGTCAAAACGCACCCTCGCTTGACGGCCAAAGAAATTACTTCCCTGGTGCAAAACAACATCCTGGATTTCGCCGCCGACCAAAGCATCCAAGATGACTTTACACTGGTGGTATTGAAGGCGCTTTGAATCGTTCCTCCTCTACTCGACCACAATAAGAGACCTTGACCGTTCGGGCTGCATTTCCCCCTCGCGCTCCTCTCCCTATTCTTCCTTCAGGTGGCTTGAAGGCATTGAGAAAGCTTCGAGAGAAGCCCGTTTACCAGATATTTTCGCCATTCAATGGCTATTTCTCACAGTTCACAACAATCTTGTCCGCTCTCGAATGATTCGTTGTTAAGCTTTATAAATCCCTAAACATGGGGGAAAGGAGAATAAACTTATGCCGACGAAGAGAGTTTTTTCGTTACTGAATGCATGGACAACCCCATTCATTGCGTGGATACTACTGACCTCTGCTGCGGCTCTTTGCCTCGCACCGGCCGCTGTCGCGCAACATTATCGCCAAACCAACCTTGTCTCGGATATTCCCAACCTCGCGGCCACGACCGATACCAACCTGGTAAATCCCTGGGGGCTTACACGAAGCTCAACCAGTCCATGGTGGGTCGCCGACAATGGTACCGGAGTCTCAACGCTGTACAATGGAGCAGGTCAAGCTGTTCCTTTGGTGGTCACCATTCCTCCCCCTGCGGGTGGAAGTAGCCCTGCCGCCCCCACTGGAATCGTCTTCAATGGGAACCCGGATTTCGAGGTCGCCTCAGGTTTTCCAGCCCGGTTTATTTTCGTGACCGAGGAGGGCACGATCTCAGCCTGGAATCCCGGCGTCGATCTCATCAACGCTATGCTAAAAGTGGATAACTCATCTTCCTCCGCCATTTACAAAGGCGCCACCATCGCCGCCAACGGCAATGCCAACTACCTTTATGTTGCCAACTTTCACGGCGGCAGTGTGGAGGTGTTCGATACTAATTTCAACCCGTTCCCACTAGCGGCTGGCGCTTTCACCGACCCAAGCATTCCTGCTGGCTTTGCCCCCTTCAATGTGCAAAACATTAACGGTAACATCTACGTCGCCTTTGCCATGCAGGACGCCGAAAAGGAAGACGAAGTGGCCGGTCCCGGGCTTGGGTTCGTCGATGCCTTTGATCCCAGTGGCAACCTATTGATGCGCCTGAGATCTGGACGATGGATGAATGCTCCTTGGGGGATAGTACTTGCCCCGGAGGGTTTCGGTAGGTTCAGCCATCATCTGCTGGTGGGAAACTTCGGCAGTGGTCGGATTGCCGCCTTTGACCCGAAAACCGGGCAATTCCAGGGTCTTCTCAGGGGCCCAAACGCACTTCCGATCACCATTGAAGGACTCTGGGCATTGAGCTTCGGCAACGGCGCCGCCGCAGGACCCGTGAACACCTTGTTCTTTACCGCCGGCATTGACGAAGAGCAGCACGGACTCTTCGGCACGCTCACGCCCATCCCTCATGACAACGACCAGGGCGAAGACGAAGATTGACTTCTCCCTGCCCTCTTGGGGGTTCAACGCTTGATGCGCATTCACCAAGGGGATTGAGGGGAACCACTGAGTGAGAGCTTAGGTAGAGTCGTTTGATAGACACTGTGCTTGGCCTCCACTGGCTTGAAACATTGGGCTCCAAATTGCTCCTCAGGCTTTGGAAGGAAGTTCCTAGCGGGAACATGCTGAGAGGGGAAGTTTCAATGGTTACATGTTCTTATTGCCATGCAAATGTTTTGGCCCTAGCAGACCTGGGAACGGTAGAGTGGTATGACTATGTAACCTTTCGCTGCCTTGGGGAGCACTGCGGTCGTCCAAGCCTTATCAAAGTTGTCGATTTGAAGCATCTCGATCCTATTGTTTACGACCAGATGGTGAAGGATGGCGCAATTGATCCTCGGTATAACGTGATTCGTCCCAGGCTTGCGGCATAGACTGGCTCAAACCAGACTCGATGGCGGCTGGAGCAGAACAGGAATGCGGCGGTGGATCACCTAAAGTTTGTCGTAGAAACTTTGACTTTTTTACACGTCCCAGCAAAACTTGCAGGGCCCCTGCCGGCAAAGCTGGTCTATCGGGCCTTATGAGAACTTTGTTCTCGTTGTTCAAGAACGAAGGCCTTGGCTAGTTAATCCTCTGTGGCACTCGGCAAACGATCGAGACATTTGACGATGTCGATTCCGGAACCGAGTACGGGTCGCCAGAGGTCACCCACTTTCTCCAGGCGTTTTGCAAGAGTTCGGATAGTAAATCTCGCAGGGTCCAGTCCCTTTTTGACTTCTTGCCACATCAGAGGAGTCGAGACGGTCGCGCCCGGACTGGGCCGCACCGAATATGGGGCCGCCAGCGTCTGGCCATGACGATTTTGAAGAAAATCGAGGTAGACTTTCTTCTGTCGCCTGGCTGGATTGCGCACGATACTGGTTGAGCGGGGCAACGTCCGATGTACCAACCGGGCGATGATCTCGGCAAACTGTCTCCCTTGATCGTAAGTGTAGCGAGCTCCCAAGGGCACGTAGATATGCAGGCCTGTCTTTCCGGAAGTCTTACATAAGCCGTCCACACCCCCTTTCTCAAGGGTCTTTCGGACAGCAATCGCCGCTTCAATGACCTGATCGAAAGAAATGTCTTCGGGATCGAGATCAAGCACGAGATAGTCCGGTCTCTCCAACATGCCCAGACGAGAACTCCAGGGGTTCAGCTCAATGCACCCAAGATTGGCGAGATAAACAAGTGTGGCCTCATCCTGGCAGATGAGGAAGTTAATGTCTTTCTTTTCTGAGTCCGAATGGATCTTGATCGTTTTAACCCAGGCTGGCTGGTGATCAACGTTTTTCTGATAAAAGCTTTCCGCCTCGATCCCATCGGGATGGCGATGCAACGACTGCGGCCGATCTTTCAGATAGGGAAGAATGAAGGGCGCTATCTCACGATAATAGCTAATCAGGTTGCGCTTGGTATATTTCTCTCGGGGCCAATAAACCTTGTTGAGATTAGTGAGCTTGAGGACATGCCCGTCAATAGAAACATCTTCTTGATCCTTGTGACCCACTCCTTTTCTGGATCCTGTCAAAGGTGTCTGTCGCGTGGATTCTTCTCTTCCCCTGGGTTCTGGTTGTTCCTGGCTGTCTTTTATAGAGTCCGCTTGGGGAGCAGGCTTTTCACGTTGAACCGATAAAGCCGCCTTGTCTTCCCTCATTGCAACAAAGACCGGATGTCGCAGAACTCCGTCTGCAGTCCATTCCGAAAAAGTGACCTCACAGACCAGCTCAGGTTGGACCCAACGGACAGGAGCGTTGGCTACAGGTCGATTCTTAAAAGGGCAATTTTTTTGGATCAGAGGCTCCAGCTTCGATCGAATTTCCGCAAGGTCTCTTTCGTTGAATCCACTGCCTGTGTGGCCAATGTAAATGAGCTCATCCCCCTCGTACACACCCAGCAAGAGGGCGCCAAAATTTTTCCTCCCACCACGGGGTTGGGTAAAGCCGCCAATGACTGCTTCCTGGCGCAGGTGAGTTTTCACCTTAAGCCAATAAGCGCTTCTTTGCCCCTCCTGATAGGGACTCCTTGCGTCCTTGGCAAGGATCCCTTCAAGACCTCTTTGGGAAACCAGATTGAAAAAAGCGACACCATGCTCCTCGATATGATCACTTAATACCACTTGGGGCAGGTTTGAGATAATTTGCTGTAATAGAGCCTTACGGCGCATGAGGGGCAGCCGTCGCAGGTCGTGACCATCCAGATAGAGCAAATCAAACACATAATAGACAAGCTGACCTGCACCAGTCTTTTGGTAATTCTGCAGAAGTTGAAAATGGGCCTTGCCTGCTTCATCGACCACTACCACCTCACCATCCAACACTGCTTCGTGAGCAAGGCTTTGCAGGGTATCAACTATAGGTTTGAACCGTTCCTCCAGGGACAACTGATTCCGTGAATAGAGCCGTACTCCAGCACTATCCACCTCGGCAATAGCGCGGTAGCCATCCCATTTAATCTCAAATATCCATTCCGATCGGTCGAAGGGTTTTTCGACCGCTGTCGCCAGCATGGGTCTTATGTGGTGGAGCATTTTCGACGCGGGTGCATCGCTCAAGTCAAGACCAGGGTCGCTTTTCTTCGTTCGCCAGACTTCTCCAGATTGGGGAGCGTCCCGGGCAATTTCTTCCAGGGTGCGATTGGACTTAACGGAACGATCAAACTCAGTCACATCCTGGTTTGTGGCAAACTCATCCCGCTTTTTGAGGAAGAGCCAGGCATTGTCTTCGCCTTTCTTGAGCTTGACGAGTGCAAACTCACCTTTCAGCTTTTTGCCCGCCACAATGATGGTGATATGTCCTTTTTGTAGCCCTTCCTTAAGGATCTTTTTACTCTCCGCGGGATCGCTTGTCTGCCGGGCATGGTAGACACCTTCATCCCAAACCATCACCGTTCCCGCGCCATAATTTCCCTTCGGAATAACGCCTTCGAAGCTACGGTAATCCAGGGGATGATCTTCGACCATGACCGCGAGTCGCTTCTCCTCCGGGTCAAGGGACGGGCCTTTGGGAACAGCCCAACTCTTAAGTGTCCCTTCCAGTTCCAGGCGGAAGTCGTAATGCAGACGTGATGCCTGGTGCATTTGAACCACGAATCGAAGCAGCCCCTGACCTTGCTCTTCCTGACCCTTTGGCTCGGGTGTCTGATCAAATTTCCGTTTTTCGTGATACTTTTTGAGAGTCACAAATCTAGGGTTACTTGGTGGCGAAGAAGTTCAAACTTCAGTTAAATTTGTTAAGCTGCTGTCCCCTCACCCAGGGGAGCTTTCTCAAAGCTCCCCTGCCTCTCCCAATGGGAGAGGGTGGCCGAAGCGACGGCGGTCGCGGAGGACGGGTGAGGGGTCCGTTGCCAACAGAACCGTACTTCTTTGGGGTCTGAGGTTGCTCGCTAGGGATTGGTGGCGACAAAGTTCACAGTTCGGCCAAATTTGTGTCACCTGTGTCATCCTGATTCAGGTAAAAGGTGACGTTTTGCCACTTTAGCCCACTCACTGAAAGGATCAAGCTTGACATAAGCAGACCAGTGCTTGTCGGCCTCGGGTTTCTGGCCAAGTTGTTCGTAGCACAAGGCTAGATTGAAATGAGCATCGGCATAGGTTGCGCAAGCTCCGAGTGCCGACTGCAGGCTGGCAACCGCTTCCTTGAGCTGCCCACGTTGTTGCTGAATGTCAGCCAGGTTGTACCAGGCGCAAGCCATGGCCGGATCTTGGGCAATCGCCATTCGATAAAGCTCCTGCGCCGCCTCAGCTCTGCCTGTCATGCGCAAGACATTCCCAAGGTTGAAATAGGCCTCGGGGAAATGGGGCGAGCGCGCGATGGCTTTGCGGTAAGCATCTTCCGCTTCCGTATAAGACTCGTCATCTTCATAAGCCTGGCCATATTCGAACCATTCGGTTTCAGTCAGATTTTTTGAGCCGAGGGAAATAACCTTGCCCTCAGACTTTGATTTGGTATCGAAATTGATCATGAGCTGGCCGTTAGGAGCAATGAGGCTTTCGCCTAAATTGAAGAGGAGGGCTTTGGGATTCTCGACGACGATCTTAAGCTGGGCGAGTGGTCTGTCGGTCCCGGGTAACACTGAGGCCAAGGCTTGCAGGCTCTTGGCGATATTTGCCGGGCTTATTCCGCGATTAACCAATTCCCCCAGAGTTCGGAGCGAAACAAGGTCTTGAAAATCGTACAATCCCTCTCGAGGCCGGACCAGGCTAAATTGTTCCCACCGCCGCAGAGTCTCTCCTGAGATTTTCAAAAGTTTGCAGACTTCCTCGGCGGGATAAGTCTTCCGGAGAAAGGATTGGCGCTCCTTACGACCCACCAGCTCCAGGAAGGTGGACTCTGAAATGATCTGGATCGGATGGCCTTGCTGCATCAGTTCTTCAGCCCGTCTGAGCTTCCTACTGACCATCCCGTCGGGTAGCAATGGCCATCCTTCCATGCCCACGACCAATATCGAAGTTTGGCGCGAGACTCCTAAAGTCGGCTCCCCTCCAGCGTCTCGCACGATCTGGTAGGCTTCCTTCCGCGTCAGGCTGGCAAGTTTTCCAGTGAAGGTAATGCGGGCGTGTTTAAGGGAATATGGCATACTGCTGCCATCGAAGTGTGATTTGCGGAGGAGTTCTTGCAATGAATCAGACAAACTCACACGGGGTGGGACAAGTCTTGGGGTCCTGGTCTGCCGGTTAAGCTGGCTTCCCTCGGTCCACTTTGTTCATGCCTTCTTTAACTTTTTTTGCTTCTGCGCAACTGTCTTGAGACTTTCGGCAGGCGGTTTTTTCTTGGCGACGCTCTGAGCCAGACTTTGCTTAAGAGCATCCATCAGATTAATGACTTTACCCACTTCGGCTCTTTGCGCCACAATCGGTTCCGATCCTTCAATCTTGGCTTTGATGATTTCTAATAATGAATTCTGATAGCGATCGCTAAACTTTGCAGCGTCAAATGGAACTGTAAAGCTGTTCACAAGCTGCTGGGCAAGGGCTAGCTGGTTCTTGTCAATATTTCCATTCTTGATATCTTCAAAGTAAGAAGCCGAGCTGCGGATTTCCTCGGCGTAGTGCAGGGTATTTAGCACAAGCCCCTTGTCCTGGACGTTAAGGGCCACCACCTGCTCCTTGCTGGAAATGACGACACGACCAATAGCAACTTTATTGGCCTGGTGCATTGCTTCGCGTAGTATCCGAAAGCCCTCCTCGGCCACCGGCCCATCTGGAGCCACGTAGTAAGGGGTGTTAAGGTAGATCGAGTCAAGCTCATTGGAATCGACGAATTGAATCAGCTCGACGGTTTTGGTGGTTTCGAGCTTGATTTTCTCTAAGTCCGCATCGTCAATGACGATGTACCTGTCCTTTTCAAACTCATAGCCTTTGGCAATATCCTCTTTCTCCACCTTCCCGTGCTCCGGGCAGACCATCTGTTGGCGAAGACGAAGATGACAGTTTTTGTGCAACTGATTGAGAGAAACCTTACTGGTGCTGCTGATCACATTGTAGAGCCTTACAGGAATGGTAACTAACGACAATCTCAGAAAGCCTGTCCAGGAAGCTCGGGGAGCCATAAGCACACTCCTTTATCGATTAAGATGCCCTAGGATAGCCATCTTTGAGGCAACTGTCAATCATTGAACGCGTTTTGACGTAATGCGTTAGAAGCTGTGAAAAAATTGGGAGGGCGAGCCTCCTGGCGAGCTATCGGGAAGGGCGAGGCTCCCGCCGAGCCTCATGGAAGGACTTGCTGGGGGACTAATTGGACTGATTTGAGAACAGACATTCTTGATTACGTTGCTTCGGGCAGGACTTCCCGAGACAAGAAGCTGCGTCACGCTTCTATTCAGTGCAAACTTCTGACCCAAGCGGGGAGCTGACGATATGCCTGATTTCCGGTTGGACACCGGAGTGTCTTCCGGTCTTTTGCCCTAGAGTCTTGTAAACGGCGGGCGCCTTCCTATCTTTCTCTTGCCATTAACCAACCGACGAGCACGCCCGTTCCTACGCCGAGAAATACGGAAGTTAAGGGTTCCTTGTGGGCATAGGAAACGGCCTTCTTCCCCACTCCTTCACAGCTT
>QHZQ01000073.1:19797-20835 GCA_003224725.1 Acidobacteriota bacterium
GCCTTTTCAGATTCTTGATCTGGCGAGGCCCATTATGCACTAGCGTCACGACTCCCTGACCGACGGTTTCGAGCGCAGTACCTATCTGCTTTGTTACGTTTTTACCTGTCATTTCGTTTTTTCTCCAATCTTGCATGTTATTTTGAAGATTTTTCCGATTAAACTCTTCCCTGACAGGCATGTCGTCAGCAATTACCCAATTTTTGAGCGGAGCAATCGTTCTGCCATTTATTCATTAAAAGTTTATGTCGATTTCTACAAATAGGTTGCCGTGGTTCAGGAGTTGCCTCGCCATCCTTACTTAGAGTAAAACTTTCGGTGGCCAGAGGAAAATTTTTCTACCAGGCTTCCTTATATACCCACACCCTGAAAGATTCCATGATGCATGAAGAAGAAAAGAGCTCAGGAGAAACCAGTCGAGGATAGAGGATCGAAGATCTCGCCATCGAAGACCGCCCTCGCTTCTCTAACCTCAATCCTCAGTTTTTTTTACCTATTCCACGTTCCCGGATCCACAATCCGTCCCAAAGACTGCATCATCTCAGTCATAGCGCGAATCAAAAGGCCGGCGTCGGCGCCAATGCCGACCATTTGAAATCCTTGTTCCAGTCTCGTCCGTCCATTTTTGGAATCGATTGCCATAATGCCGCAGGCAAATCCTCGCGCCCGAATTTGATCCTTCACTCGAAGGATTTCATCAGCCACTCCCGGACCCTCCCATTCACCCGCGTACCCTGCGGAAGCCGAGTAATCAGCCGGTCCAAAAAAGAACGCATCCACATCAGGCACATCCATGATTGAATGGATGTTTCGCCCGGCCTCCATGTTCTCGATCAAGGGAATGACAAGGGTATGCTCATTACCCGTGCGTGCTTCTGACAATGCCTTCCCCCAGAAAGTCGAGCGCTCTGCCCCGATTCCGCGAAATCCACGAGGAGGGTATTTCGCGAAATATACGGCGCGCTCGACTTCTTCTGCCGTGCGAATCTGGGGGACGAGGATTCCATCAGCACCCAGATCCAATACTCGCTTGATGAC
>QHZQ01000437.1 GCA_003224725.1 Acidobacteriota bacterium
ACCGTGGCGTTAACATGTCCCGTCAGATAACGCCCCACCAGGTCACTCGAGTTGGCCAGCCCATTGGGGAATTGGGGCGATCGGGAATTAAGCAGCAGCCGTGCCGACTCTACTGTCCCACAGCAGATGGCGAAGATGCGGGCGCGGATTGCTTCTTCCCGGCGAGTCACCGTATCAATGACGGAAATGGCTCGGACTTTTCCTTCGCGATCCACTTGGATCTCGCGCGCCAGTTTGTTGGAAATCAATGTGAAGTTACCGGTCTTCCGAGCCTTGGGGAGCATCGAATTAGGGATGGTGAAGATCGCCCCTACATCGCAGCCATCCATGCAGTGACCGCAGAAGTGACAGGGAGGGCGATCATCGTAGGGTTCGGTCAGCAGCGCCCGGCGCGCCGGAATCATGGGGATCCCCATCCTGGTACAGGCTCGTTTGACAATCTGTTCCGAGCAGCGCATTTTCAGCGGTCGCAGAAATTCGCCATCCGGGATAATCTCCAGGTTCTCGCGTGTTCCGGAGACTCCGATCATCCTTTCGACATAAGAGTAATAGGGCGCGAGCTCCTGATAGGTCAACGGCCAGTCTTCTTCGATACCTTCGAGACTCCTCTCCCGGAAGTCCCTCTCAGCAAAACGCAGGCAAGTGCCATTCCAGTGAATGCTCCGGCCTCCGACGGCTCGAATCCGGTCGACAAAAATGTCGTCGCAGTCCTGATATTGGATAGCTTTAGTAAGCTCGCGGGGATAAGCGGCATCGGGCTGCAAGCCTTCCTTCAATCCGCGATAAGGAAGCTCGTAAGGCCAGGCGTGAGGATGAAAGTCATTGGGGCTCATCACTCGTCCCGCCTCTAGCAGGGCTACTTTAGCCCCAGCCTCGGCCAGTTCTTTGGACAGAATTCCGCCCGCCGGCCCTGAACCAATCACGCAAACGTCGAACACGCCAATCCCCGTTTCAAATTAATATTCGACACGATGGCTTATTAACACGGCCTGTGGCCGCAATCAAAAACTGACCGCAGAGACGCGGAGGAAACTCTTGGACGCAGATGAACGCTGATAAACCATCGATGGCGCCTACTTGTTAGCCCCTGCGGAAGTCTCCGACCATTGATTCAAACGTCGCTCACGCGACGTGGTGTATCGAGGCGTCGGGTCCCTGGCCTTGAAAGACCAGGCTAAAGTCAACCCCCGCTAGGCGGCGGGTGCGTCAATCTGGAGTCGCATCGGCTTGAGCTTCTGACGAACCGATTGGGTTGCTTCGATCAAATTTCATCTCTTGTAAATAAGCTTGGGCCCATTCCGGACCATGATAGCGATAACGGACGCGAGCAAAATAGAGAATCAACAGAATGGCGATTAAGGCCGCGAGCGTTTTGCCGGCCAGTTCATTGGGCGGCAAAATGAGCACAATGAAGATGAACACTCCCCAGGCCAGCCCGAGGTAGCTTGCTATCCGGCTGTATTTGCCTAAGTTCCAAACCGCGTCGTACCCCAGTTTGCTTAATTCGCGCGCATCCCGGTCCAGAGGATCCTGGGAGCGTTGGAATGACGGTCTGTCGGAGACATTCGACATAGGTTCAGACAGTTGGCTCTACGTGGTCTGAATGGAATGACAAGAGGCTGAAATCGTGATCATTGAACAACGCGGCGTGAAATGTGTCAAGGAAAATGAGAGGGGAGGTGTAATGTCGTAGAAGGTGTGAAAAAATTAGCTGTAACGTAGATCTACGCGGCCCCCCTCACCCCTGGCCCCTCTCCCCGTTGGGGCGAGGGGAAAGTAAAAATTAGATTTAACTCCCTCGCCCCCCTGGGGGAGAGGGTGGCCGAAGGCCGGGTGAGGGGGAAGGATTCAGTTTTTTCACAGCTTCTTAGATTAGTTACGGGTGGGGAAGGGCACAAGAGGTGGAGCGGGCGCTCTGCGCACGCTGAATGAACGCGCGACGGAGCGCGCGCTCCACCCCAAGAACTGAGGCATTACTGGGAGGTTTCTTGGACCACGGCATGAGTCGAGAGTTTGAAAAGGAGCATAGCTGTGCTAAGCTCTGCCTCATTACCAAGGACTTTGCGGAGAAGAAAAGATTCGATCTCAGCCTGTCGTCCGCTTCGGTGAAAACTTCAAGATCAAAAGTCCGTGTTGCCTGTGTTTATCCGTGTCCAGATCCCCGGCTCCCGGGATTTTCCAACTTTCATGAAGAGGAGGACGAGGTCCTAAAATGAGTAAAGGAGAAAATTTAGACTTGGTGGAGCGGCTTGCCGCCATTCCCTATACTGGAGCCATCAGCGACATACTCGACGAGATGGGCCTGACAAATCAGGCACTACCTAAAGAGATCCAGGCCCTCCAGCCTGGTCAAACTCTGGCAGGACGGGCGCTGACCTTGCTCGGGGAACCGGCCGCCAGCCTCGATCCTGAGGTCGTTTTTATTCCTTATCTAAAGATGCTGG
>QHZQ01000438.1 GCA_003224725.1 Acidobacteriota bacterium
GAAAATGCGCGCCCGCAAGACTCCCTCGAACCAGGCGCATGTGACCAACAAAAAGGAGAATCCGGCATTATTGGCGGCGGATGCCGCTGAAGCCGTAGAAAGGGGATTTTCTGAATTAGAAACCACCGTAGGAGTAGCTCGCTATGCTCCGTTCAATGCCATGGCTCTCTTGATCGGGTCTCAGACAGGGCGGGGGACTGCCCTGACGCAATGTGCCGTCGAAGAGGCTCTTAGTCTCAAGCTGGCCTGGCTGGGATTGACGACTTACGCCGAAACACTTTCGGTGTATGGCACGGAGCAGGCTTTTCGCGACGGCGATGATACTCCCTGGTCCAAAGCGTTTCTGGCTTCCGCCTATGCCTCTCGCGGCATCAAAGTGAGATTTACCTCTGGCACGGGCTCAGAAGCGCTAATGGGTCATGCCGAGGGGAAGTCCATGCTCTATCTCGAAACACGCTGCCTGATGGCCATTAAGGGTGCCGGTTCCCAGGGAGTGCAAAACGGCTCGATAAGCTGCATTGCTTTGCCGGAGTCTTTGCCTGGGGGCGTCCGCGGCGTGTTAGCAGAAAACCTAATTGCCGCGCTTTTGGATCTGGAAGTGGCTTCCGGTAATGACGCGATGGCCTCTCATTCTCAAATACGCAAGGCCGCCAAGTTGATGCTCCAGTTTTTGCCCGGAACTGATTTTATTTTTTCCGGTTATAGTTCCATGCCTAGAGAAGACAATCTGTTTGGCGGCGGCAATTTTGATGCGGAAGATTTGGATGACTACACGGTCTTGCAGCGCGATATGCAGGTAGACGGCGGCCTTCGCCCGGTGCGAGAAGCTCAGGTCCTGGCGGTTCGTAGGCGGGCAGCGCAGGCGATCCAGGCCGTCTTTGATAACTTGCGCCTTCCAGCCATCACCGACCAGGAAGTCGAGGCCGCTGTGGTCGCCCATAGCAGCTCAGACATGCCCGATCGGGATGTGGTGGCGGATCTTCAGGCTGCGGAAGATTTTCTAAAGCAGGGCAGGAACGGGTTGGATGTCATTCAAGCCCTCGCGCGGCGCGGATTTCGAGACATAGCCGAAAAGATATTGGAAATTCAGAAACTCCGGGTTTCCGGCGATTACCTTCAAACGTCAGCCATTGTTTTGCCTGGATCGAGTCTGTTCGGCTCTGTCAACGATTCAGCCAGTCCTCCGCTTCGCGTGTTAAGTGCAATCAATGATCCCAACGATTATCAGGGGCCAGGTACCGGGTTTCGCCTTGGCCCGGAGCGCTGGCAAGAAATTGCCGATATCCCTCAGGCCCAAGACCCGAGAAAAATCGGGAGAGTGATCCCACAGGATGGCGAGCAGTTCTTTGAAGAAACGGGTGAAGCCAAGGCCAGTGAAAACCCACAGGAAATTGTTATTGCGTTAGGCCCTGCTTTTGGCTCAAAGCTTGACTCGACGCTTCTGGGTCTTCCACACAAAGAGGTCTTGCAAGCCTTGATAGAAGGCGTACAGGAGGAAGGGATGAAAGCGCGAGTTGTAAAGATATACTCCACCTCAGATTGCGGCTTTATCGGTCATGCAGGCGCTCAGTTAAGTGGATCGGGAATCAGTATTGGGATTCAATCCAAGGGGACGACGGTGATTCATCGCCGGGGTCTCGAACCGCTCAACAATTTGGAACTGTTTCCCCAGGCTCCCAATCTGACCTTGAAGTCTTATCGCGTCATTGGGCGTAACGCGGCCAAGTACGCCAAAGGCGAACCAGTACTGCCTGTTCCCATTCAAATCGACAATATGGCGCGTCTGAAATTCATTGTAAAAACAACCATCCTGCATTTACGGGAAACCGAACAGGTCATCAAAGAAAAGAGGCCGCAGCAGGTCAGTTTTCCATGTTGAAGGGTATGACAGGCACGATTTCTTGCCCGACCCTTTTTATGATGTCTTGCCAGTCTGAACTAGGACGCAGCGAGCAACCTCAGACCGCCGAGGGTCGGGTCTCGCGAAGCAGCTGGCCCCTCACCCGGCCTGCGGCCACCCTCTCCCCCGCTGGGGGCGAGGGAGAGTAAACTGTATTACTCCCTCTCCCATGGGGAGAGGGTGGTCCGCCGGACGGCGGACCGGGTGAGGGGGTTGCAGCCGACGAAGCGAGGGTCTTCAGCGTCGATGGTGTTGTTCGATGCATAATTTGGGTAACAAACTTGACCCAAGTTTGAACTTCTTGGGCACCAAGTAACCCTGGTTTGAAAAGACATGAAAGAAAATCCTCATCTGGAGCATTATCCGCTCGCAGAAAAGCAGAGGGAACGCCTGAAAACACCGTCAGGACTTCCCTTTCAAGAGATTACGCTAGAGGCAGCGTTGCAGGGTAAAATTAAGATGTCAGACTTGCGAGTGACTGCAGAGGCCTTGGAGATTCAAGCACAATTAGCCGAGAATGCAGGTAGGCCCCAGTTGGCAGCGAACCTCAGACGTGCTGCCGAACTGGCGGGGATTCCGGAAGACAGGATCATGGCGATTTACAATGCGCTCCGGCCGGGGCGAGCCAGCCAGGTCGAGTTGCTAGAGCTTGCCCACTCCCTGGAAAATGAATACCAGGCCCCTCGCTGCGCCATGCTGTTAAGAGAAGCGGCCAAGGCCTACTTTGAACCCTGAGCCCTCGTCCGAAAATCCTTCGGCGTGGGGACAAGAGATCGGGAGGGCGAGGCTCCCGCCGAGCCTCATGGGGCAAGGACTTCTGGGGTGATGGCTCGCCAGGAGGCTCGCCTTCCCAATTCTTTCACACCTTCCCTCCCGTGGAGAGGAATAATTTTCATCGCCGGTGGTGATCCGAAGATCATGAGAAGCTCCTGTGAAAATCCCCTCTCGGGAGGGGAAAGAAGGCTTCAGCCTTCAGGGGTGGATCCTGCCCGGCTGGAACAACCCACCCCTACACCCCTCCCGCGGAGGGGAATCAAGTTCATTCCTCGTGGTGCCCATTTTCATGCTCTGGGGCGCCCGCATGGATGGCTCTTCTGAAAATTCCCTCTCGACGAGGCCGTTAAGAATGTAGGAGGCCCGCTCCGCGCGGCGATCCAGCTAATCTTGCTCTTGCTCGCCTGTGTGGCAATCGATCGAATAAGAGCACGAACGAAAGTAAAATGGCACTTGGCGTGTAATCTGGATTAGGCCTTCTGAAACTCAGTAGAAATGCTGAATTTTCCCCATTCCAGGATGAGTTTTCCTCCGCTGCCCTGTTTTTCCAGCTTGATAGTTAATTCTTCGATGGGGCTGGCGCTCTTTTGGTAGTTCAGAGGGATTTCAGCAACGATAGATTTGTCTTCCTTTTGGATTAATAAGTGCCACTTCTCTTTGGCTATCAATTTAGCTCTCAGGACATATTTCCCCTTACTCACGACTTTATTGCCAAACTTCAGGGAAACGTCTGTGGATAAGGTTGTTGGCAGGTCAGCGCCCATCCTCCACTCTTCGCCTGGAGCAATCAGGCTTTCAATATCTCGCCCTTTCAATGCGGGACTGCCATAATCAATCGACACTTTTCCCCCATCAATGGACAGGCTGGCTTCACCGCGCTTGTTGGGCGACTGAGCAAGTATTCCCGCCGCGAAAACACCCAGGGCAATGATTCCCAAGAAGATTTTTTTCATTCAGGTCTTCTCCTTCGTTTTAGGTTTGAATGGACTAAATCGAGACATGAACCTCGACTCACAGTGGGAGGACATTATACTTTGATGAATTGGTCTTTACAATCTGTTAAGCGTTACTCGTTCCCAACGCTCATCCTGGGTGTCCTGCGCGTGGTCGCGGAGGCGAACGGTCTGTCAGGCGTCAGAGCCTCCAGATCTCCTGCTCCGGAACAGCTCGAAGCTGTGTTTGACGCCAGGAATCGGGAGAGGCATGCTTCATGAGCAGCCCACACCGGGTCGGGGAGCAGAAATTGCCAGGCTCGCAGCCTGTCCCCTCGCTCACGACTCCAAAGCTGCTTGCAGCATGGCCCTGGCATACGCCACGTTGTATGCGAAGCCAGCGTAACCCCCGCCGCCGGGGTAGAATGACCTGAAGTTGGCTTGCTCCCGGTCGGCGTCGAGCGCCCGGGGGTGCTCCGGGTAAATCACTCCAGTGTACTTCTGCCGCACCAACTCCTTCATCACGCCGAACATGTGCACCTGGCCTTCGTCTGGGAACACCTCAGTGTACTTTTCATAGGGCTTCTGCACCCGCACGTTGCGGAAATGCACATGGTTGATGCGTTTCCTGCTGGCAAAATAGCGGCAGACTTCCACTGGGTCTTCGCCCAACTCCCGCGTCACCCCGCAGTCAAAAGTGATCCCGTTCGCTGGGATCGGGACGATTTCGATGAGGCGCTTCCACCCGGCAACAGTCCCCATGATCTGTCCCGATCCCCGGCTGATGGGCGCCGGAGGATCGTTGGGATGCAGAGCCAGCCGGACACCGGAGGCCTCGGCCACGGGCACAACGGCTTTCAGAAAATATTCGATGTTGCCCCACATCTCTTCGAGGCTGTGGATGCCTTCCTCTGGGAGTGGAGGCAGGTTCTTGACTCGCTCATAGTCGAACGCCGTCAGTCCCGCGCCGCCTCTGCCGATTTCCTCGTAATATCCTTCCACCAGACGGTGCGCATAGAAGTTGTATTCGATCACCGGCAGGCCTGCCCGTCCCGCGGCGCGGATGGACTCCCGGACGTTGTCAATCTCCTCGTCGCGGCCTGGCCTGCCATAGAGGGTGTTGGGAAATCCCCCGATCATCATGTTGCACAAAGTCAGGCCGCCGGCCTTGAGACGTTCGATCCTGGCGCGGATATCGGCTTCCTGCCAGGGGATCCGGGCCCCTCCCGTCAGCACATAGTCCACGCCGAGTTGCTTCACCCGGCGCATCCCCACTTCGTCTTGCGTTCCCGCGGAGAGCCTGCCGGCGGAGAGTTCCAGACAGATCTTAGGCGTGTCGGGACCTTCGAGGGGCGGCCACGGGGCAGCCTCCGCGGGCAGCAGGCAAGACCCAAAGGCTGCGGTGCCCAGGGCCTGCATCATTCTTCTTCGGGACAGATCGGAATTCATGAGTTCCACCTCCTGCGGTTCGGCTGACACTCGTTCTTGGCCTCGAGACACGCCAAAGAATTCGCGCTTATATCACCTGGGACTGGTCGTGTCAACTTGCCTTCGCCTTGTTTCCGCCGTCCACGGCTTGACGCCGCTTTCATTGGCGCTGGCTTGACAGCGCCCCCAAACGAGGACCGAAAAGTTGGCTACGTTTTTGAAACACAGTTTCGTAATGATTTATCTTCGAAATGGGCCTGAAACGCTTGTTGGGATTTTTTGCTCGTGTCGGCAGTCGGGGCCTGCGTCAAAGCCGCAGGCCGAGAAAGCGCTGTCAAGCCAGCGCACTCCAAATGCGAGCCCCCCAAATGTCAAAACTCCAAGCGGCTTTGCCGGCAGTACTTGATTTCAGGCAACCTATGTGCCGCTTTCCGCATTATCATATTCATTACAGTTATCCCTTGGGGCATCGCCTTCATCTTTCGGAGGTAGATGAGGTTATGAAAACCCGTATTCGATGCCTGATCCTTTTGGGGGCGACCTTTCTGGCTGAGAATCTCCTAGCCCAGACACAGGAAACGCCGCCCGGCTCTCAAGTGCCAACGGCTGGTGGTGCAAAGACTCAAATTAAAACCGGTAGCATCCGGGGACGAGTCATGTCCGCGGATACAGGAGCGGCTCTGGGTAAGGCTACGCTCACGCTGTATTCAAGCGAACCCCAGGGACACGAACGCCCACTGACGGCGAAGACTAATTCAGAGGGGGATTACGAATTCAAAGAGGTGAAACCGGGGCGCTACCAACTGCGGGCCAATCGGAACGGGTACGTCTCCCAGGCCTATGGGCAGAAAGCGTCAGACCCTCGAATGTCGCAAGGCACGATACTGAGGGTCCGAGCCGGAGAAACCCTTGGCGAAATCGATCTCAAGCTGGTTCGCGGTGGCGTTATCGAAGGGCGCGTCCTCGACTCCGATGGAGAACCGGTGGCACACACCCAGGTGATGATGGAACGTTATATGACGCTGGAAGGCAAGCGGACCCTCCGCCCCATGGAGGGCGGGAGCACTGACGATCGCGGGCAATTCCGTATCTTTGGCATTGCTCCGGGCAAGTACTACGTCAGTGCCCGATACCACAACTGGGGTATGGAGGACCAGAGTGATTCGACATATCCCCCTGTTTATTTTCCGGGCACGCTTCGCGCCCAGGAAGCTGCTCGAATTGAGGTTGTTGCGGGAAGCGAAATCCATGGGATCGATATCGCGTTGACGGAATCAAAGGCGTTCAGCATCAGTGGTAAAGCATTTCGAGTGGACGGCAGGCCGGCAGTCGAAACGATGCTAACCAGTTCTCGCGTCGAAGAAGACGAATGGGGAGGATGGACTTCACGGGGTGGTTTGATGGACGCGGAAGGGAACTTTAAGCTGGGTGGTTTGTTGCCCGGCCGCTACCGTATCGTGGCCGAATCCCGCCGCGGTGAAAAGCCTCAAATGGCCAGCGCTACCGTGGACCTCGGCAATGAGGATGTCAGCAATGTGGTCCTGGCGCTTGGAGAAGGAGGAGAAATCTCCGGGAAGGTGATCGTTGAAGGTGGAGATCCAAAGTCTCTTCCTGCGACC
>QHZQ01000430.1 GCA_003224725.1 Acidobacteriota bacterium
CCTGATAGAATGATCATCAAGAGCGGATCCTTGCTTAACCAATTCTGGGACAGGTCTTACTTTCTTAGGCCCTGATTCTCGCATTCCGATCTCCTCCCCTAAACTCCAACAAAACTCTTCAGGCAATTGTTCCACCACATAAGCTGGTGTTCATTCTGTTAGAGTTAGAGGCATCGCCAGGAAAGCATTTGTTGCAAGTTTTTCTAAGAGTGACGATTTTCGGTAAGAAAGTCCTGGGCGATTTACCAATTTGCCTCGCACCATTTTGATTGTTTATCCTTCATCTCATTATGTCATTGGTTTTCCAATTGACCTCTGCAAATGAAGGAGGGAAACTTAAG
>QHZQ01000431.1 GCA_003224725.1 Acidobacteriota bacterium
CCAGGCAGGTTGAAGATGAGGTAAGCCACTTAGAATGACTCTCTCTTCGAGAGAGTTGCTCATGAGCGTTTCCAAGCAACGAAAATCTTCGCTCAGGATGACTCCAAGGAAAAAAGAATGGAGCAACTCCTGGGAATAGCTGGAGGCTAGATCAAAAACTCGGATCAAATACAAGGCTCGAAACAGACCATGTTTTCTACCATAGATCCAACCCTGCTCCAGAAAGTCGGGGTTAATCGAAGAAACAAATTTTTCAGGAAGGGAATGTCTGAGGACAGTTTGTTGTTGAACAAACTGAAGCACCTCCCCGGCGAGAGTGCTTGTACCTCCTGTGATGCGATTGGAAGCGTCTACCTTGATGAGTTTGGTGTGGGAGCCCAGATGGACATAAAGTAGAGGTCCCTGTAATGCGAGGTTTCGTAAAGATCCCATTACCTCAGTTTCTTCTCCCCTAACGAAATCAATGCCGCTCACATTATTCAGGTCTGCATTGGAAGGACCGGAGCGTACGCCAGGAATAAAATAAAAAGAGATGCCTTCCATTTCCGGAAAGGTTCTTCTTTCGATCTTAGAGGATAATTCTTCTATTCCGGCTGGCGCCTTGGCATGAGCTAATTCATGGAGCCCAAGGTTGGAAGTGATCATTCCAGCCGCGACTGCCAAACGAGGTGCGATACCAGAATTCATGTGTCTTAATTCCAAGACTGCTTGACGGATTCCCTCCATCAGAGATCGATTATTTCCGTCGATCGCCGTATTTCTCACCCCCACCGGGACATTTCGTCGGGCTACGATTTCCAAGTCCCTCATTAGCCAAATTCGGCTATTGGTGGTTCCAGAGTCGACGGCCAGGTAGTCCATTCGAAAAGATCCTCCTCTTTCGATAAATGACACGATTTAGCTCATGCCACTTGGGAGGTACTAGGAATAATGCCAGATTAGCGCGGAAAGAGCCAGTTCACACTGCGATACGGTACTGTTGTTGGTGTTGACCGCACAGAAAGGAGCCACGAAAACTGACAAAGTCAAGCGAATTTGTTATGGTTACTGACTTGGAAAATACCATACCTTGAATTTGTCAGTACTTTCTTTAAGGAGAAAATCCAGTGACCCATACATTCAAGAATGGCGATTACTTATCCACGACCCTTGCGGAAATTCTTGATTCTGGCAATAAGAGTATTTATGACATCCAAACGAAGGCCGTGGGTCCTCAAGGCAGTGTACCGCTAACAAAAGAGATGCTGCTCAATTCTCCCAGTGGCGATCTTTTTGCCAATAGTCAAAATGCCGGTATGGGATGGAACCCAGCCGAATTGGGACGAAAGGAGTTCTTGATCCTCAGCACACAAGGTGGAATTCGTGCACCCGACGGACAGCCCATTGCCTTGGGCTATCACACAGGCCACTGGGAAGTGGGTTTGTTGATGCAGGCTGCTGCTCAAGAGTTGAAAACCCGCGGGTACATCCCGTTTGCTGCGTTTTGCACCGATCCCTGCGACGGGCGAACCCAGGGGACCACAGGGATGATGGATAGCCTGCCTTATCGTAATGATGCCGCTCAAATCTTTCGCCGGCAGATACGCTCATTGCCGACACGACATGGTGTCATGGGGGTAGCCACCTGTGACAAGGGGTTGCCGGCAATGATGATGGCTTTAGCTTCGATGCGTGACCTGCCCTGTGTGCTGGTTCCTGGCGGTGTGACTCTGCCGCCGACTCACGGCGAAGATGCGGGTACGGTTCAGTCAATCGGCGCTCGTTTTGCCCATGGCGAAGCTACTTTGGAAATGGCTGCGGAAATGTTGTGCAAAGCCTGCGCTTCACCTGGAGGTGGGTGCCAGTTCTTGGGGACGGCGGCAACATCCCAAGTAGTTGCGGAGGCCTTGGGAATATCGCTGATCCACACCGCGCTGGCTCCTTCGGGACAAATGGTTTGGCTGGACATGGCACGCCGGTCGGCTCTGGCCTTGGTCAATCTGGAGAACAAAGGAATCCGAATGGGAGATATCCTGACGGAAAGGTCCATTCGCAATGCGATGACAGTTCATGCCGCCTTTGGGGGTTCCACCAATCTTCTCTTACATATCCCTGCCCTTGCTCACGCAGCCGGTCTGAGAAGACCCACCATTGAGGATTGGGTTGAGATCAACCGTCGTGTGCCTCGCATTGTGGATGTTCTTCCCAACGGACCAAAATACCATCCCACCGTTCGTGCATTTATGGCCGGCGGAGTTCCAGAAGTGATGCTGCATCTGCGGCGGTTGGGTTTAATCCATGTCGATGCTCTTACCGTTGCTGGAGAAACTGTAGGTCAAGTGTTGGATTGGTGGGAGCATAGTGAGCGACGGACCCGCCTGCGCAATAGGTTGATGGAGCTCGATGGTGTAGATCCAGAAGATGTAATTATGAGCCCGGAGACCGCCAGAAGACGGGGTTTGACCAGCACAGTGACTTTTCCCCAGGGTAATCTAGCGCCTGAAGGAGCGGTGATCAAAAGCACTTCCATTGATCCGAGCGTTGTTGATTTGGACGGAGTCTATCGCAAGATCGGGCCGGCACGAGTCTTCATTAGAGAAAAGGCCGCGATTGCGGCCATCAAGAGTCACGGCCCAGATCGGGTCAAACCCGGAGACATTTTGGTCTTGATTTGCCGTGGACCCGCCGGCGCGGGAATGGAAGAAGTCTATCAAATTACTTCGGCGCTGAAACATCTTTCTTTCGGCAAGCACATTGCCGTTCTGACGGATGCCAGATTTTCCGGGGTTTCTACGGGAGCATGCATTGGTCATATTGGTCCTGAGGCTCTTGCCGGTGGACCAATCGGCAAGGTCATTGAAGGGGACATCATTCAAATTGTTATCGATCGCAATAAGCTTGAAGGAAGTGTCGACTTGATAGGCCACGAAGACAAAGTGTTTGGTCCAGAGGAAGGAGCTCGAATTCTGGCAAGACGCACTCCTAGGCCCGATTTATCACCCGACCCCGACCTCCCAGCCGATTCGCGTCTTTGGGCAGCACTCCAAAATGCGAGCGGTGGCACTTGGGGGGGGTGCGTTTATGATGCAGAGACCATTATCGAGTTGCTGGAAGCCGGTAAGAAGGTTCTCGGAAGATCCTAGGCCTTCTCTTATGATGAAGCGACGCCAATTCCTCAAGAATAGTGGGACAGCCGGAGCGGTCATTGGCTCTGGTTGGGCGGGTTCTCCTTTGCTTAGTTTGTTTCGATCGGAGAAAATCATGAACAGCCAGAAACAAGAGATGCGTCGCAAAGCACTTTATGAACTTCTGGGCGATTTGCCTCCCCGAAACAGAAAGATCTCTGGTAAGAAAGTGTCTCAGCAAGAGCAGCCTGGATACATACTCGAAAAACTAACACTTGATCTCAATGGCATTGAGCCCGTTCCGGCTTATTTTGTCCGACCCAAGAAACTGAATGGACGAGTCCCGGTCATTCTCTATAACCACGCTCACGGCGGTGATTACAAACTCGGTAAGGATGAGCTGTTAAGAGGACGAGAGGCTCTACAGAAACCTCCCTACGCCGAATTGCTCACCAGCATCGGATGTTGCGCCCTCTGCCTGGATACC
>QHZQ01000432.1 GCA_003224725.1 Acidobacteriota bacterium
TACTTACAGGCAACACCTCCTTGCCCACCTTGGGATTTCCCAGCATAGGATCGGTCGTCTCCAAGGAGTTCGGACCGACCAATGGCATGCCGCCTTATGTGGTGATCCCGGAAGCCGTGCCGGAATACGGCCCGGGTTACCTCGGTGCCGAGCATAGCCCATTTGTGGCCGGTAATCCCAACGTGAACGGCTACAAGGTCCGCGATCTTACCCTGCCCACCGACTTGGATTGGACGCGGGTCAGCAATCGCCGCTGGCTGTTGCAACAGATGGATGCCAACTTTCGAGCCATCGAATCCAGCCCTGAGTTTGCCGCCATGGACCGTTTCTACCAGAGCGCCTATAATCTATTGAGTTCCCCAGCAGCCAAGAAGGCTTTCGACGTGGGGGCAGAGCCCGAGTCACTGCGAGAGCGCTATGGTCGAACCCCGCTGGGACAAGGGTGCCTTCTGGCGCGCCGTCTGATAGAAGCCGGGGTTCGCTTTGTAACCGTAGCCAAAGGGCGGCTGAACTATGATACCCATGGGGACAATTTCAATACATTGAAGAAAAGCCTGTTGCCGGAGTTTGACCCCGCCTACGCCACCTTGCTGGCTGACTTGCATGACCGCGGGCTGTTGGACCGAACCCTGGTGGTCGTCACGGGAGAGTTTGGCCGCACTCCCAAGGTGAACGACAGCGCCGGACGTGATCACCACTGCAAGGCATGGTCAGTGGTTCTGGCCGGAGGAGGCATTCCCGGTGGGCGGATTTTAGGCGCGACAGACAAGACTGGCACCGAGGTAACAGATCTCCCCGTAGGGCCAGAGGACCTTTTCTACGGCCTCTATACCATTCTGGGGATCGACCCGCACCGGGAATACCAGACCCCGATTGGCCGACCTGTAAAGATTGTCAGCGGTGGACGTGCTATCCCGGGCCTGTTGTCCTAAAATCAATTTGGAATCATATTCATCCGGTGCCACCAAACGGAGCCGTCCTGGCCCTGCTTGCTCAGGTCTATAGCCGGCTGAAATTGAGGAAAGAGGCCCAAGAGCAGCAAACAATCATTCAGTCCCTGGAACAACAGGCACAAAAGCGATCCGGACCTGATAGTACAGCGTCGCACCAGGGAGAAAGAAAATAAGGTGATTCTGCGAAGGCAACTTGTAGCGACTCTTTCTGTCCTTCCGATTCTTACCTGGGCACAGGTGAAAGCGGAGGATCGTGTTATTCGCCTGCAGAATCAGGCCGCACAGATAGTCGTGAATACTGCTGGCGGGGCGATTGCCGACTTTCATCTGATGGAGCAGCAACTAAACCCTCTCTCCTGGCAAGAAACCAGCAATGCGCCCGGACCACGCTGGATGGGACACTTCTTGTGTCTGGATCGGTGGGGGCCACCTTCTGAGGCCGAGCAGCACAACGGCATGCCATTCCATGGCGAGGCTTCCCGTGTCGAATGGCAGGTTCTTCACGAGCCGGAGTTAAGGGAGGGACAGATGGTAGCTGAAATGGCCGCCACCCTTCCGCTGGCAGGACTGAGGGTCAAGCGGCAGATCCAAGTGTCTCAGAAGGACGCTTTCTTCACGGTTCGCGAAGAAGTCACCAATACGCAGAAGCTGGGACGAATCTTCAATATGGTGCAACACCCCACCATCGCACCTCCTTTTCTGGACGAGAGCACCTTTGTAGATGCCAATGGCCGCAAGGGGTTCATGGCCTATCGACCTTTGCCAAACCCGGAAGAGCCCGCTGTTTATTGGCCTCAGGCATTTAAGGATGGGATGTCGGTCAATGTTCGCCATCTCACGAATGACCATGATCCCAATGTCGTCTCGTATACCTTGGATGACGAATATGGATGGGTCACGGCGAGCAACCCGGGAAAAGGGCTCATGATCGGTTATATCTGGAAAGCGAAGGATTATCCGTGGCTCATCGACTGGCGTGACGTACAGAATGGCAAGCCCGCCGCTCGTGGGCTTGAGTTTGGAACAACTGGTCTGCCCCATCCTGATCCGGTGCTGGTAAGTAAAGGAAAGATCTTTGGCCGGCAGCTCTTTGAGCATCTTGATGCCGGCCAACGCCGCTTTCTTGCTCAAGATTCCCAGGAACTATCGGGGAGTCTCGAACATCACCTACGTGAGAGGCCGGCTTGTTCTACATGAGCGAGATGTCCTCTACGAACGCGATGCAGGACCCGAGCGAGATCTGGTGATTGAGGTGGGAGATCTCTTTCCATAGCATCTACGCTTCAATTTCAATCTCCACCTCTGTTAGGGTCCGAGACGGAAATGAGAACAAAAGCGCGGTGTGGGAGGCGGTCTCTAACCGGCGATCAAGAGTTTGTGTCTTACAGTTCAAGTTTTCTGTTAAATCGTCGTGCCTCCCAAATTGCCCCATTTGACACATCGGCCTCCTCCACTTGCCAACCGCTTTCCTCTTTACAATCCCGATAGAAAGCGGTAACGTCTCGTTCAGCGGTTCAGTTCAACCAGTTTTATCCACAATGCCTCCAACGCTCCCCCCTCTTGCCCATTTTTCGCCTGAGGCATTCCTAATCAGCAGGGCCCGCCGCCCACGAAACGGGCGGCGGGTTACGCTAAAATTGTTAGGCGCCTCATCGAGACGATTATGTCCATGTATTCCACTGTTCCAAATGCAGTCAGATTTCGCCAGGCTCGGGAGCGAGCTGGTCTCTCACCTGAGGAGGCAGCATCACAGATGGGGATCTCCACGCCTTCGCTGTGGGACATCGAGTGCACCGACGACGAGCTTATGTCCTACTCACCGAACGACATTCGACGCTTCTGTCAGGTTCTCAGCCTTCGTCCAAGCGAGTTGCTCGGCATCGAGTCCGAGGCATCGCCCGTGACCGCTACTGAGCCGGCCGCATTTATCCACGAGCATTGTCGTTCACGCGGAATCACCATTGAGCAGTTCGAGGATACCTCGGGATGGTATGTCGCCAAGAGTCTCGACGAACCAGAGAGACTCTTCCACAATGATTGCAGTGTCCAGGGGATCCAACACATTTGTCGGGAACTGGCCGTAGATTGGCAGAGATTTATTTTGGGCTTGTGAGCACATGTAAGCGATGTAGGTAATCCGAATCGATTTCTTCAAATTGTGTACAGGATCAGATATTCAGGAGGCGTTGCTGATGATCTGAGACGTGTGCGCGCGAACCAGCGCACCCGGATCTTGGACCGGATTGAAGTACAATTAACACATGAGCCAACGCGACAAACTCGCAACCGCAAGATTGTCGTTGGGCTCATACCTCCCTGGGAGCATGTGGATCCTATCTGGGAGCTGCGTCTCGGGGAATATCGCGTTTTCTACGATGTGGACGAGGCGAAATCAAGTGTGACTATTCGCGCGATTCGGCACAAGCCGCCCCATAAAAGGACCGAGGAAGTCTTATGAAGCAGATTGTTCTCGAAAAAGCAGATCTTGAATCCTGCGTCAGCCAAGCTCAACAGCAACGTTTGGTCATCACCCGGAGGGGCAGACCCGTTGCACTAATTGTTGGCGTTGAAGGGATGGACACGGAACAGCTGGAGCTTGGGAGTAGCGACAAGTTTTGGAAGCTGATTACCAAGCGACGCAAGCAAAAGACAGTGAGTCGTTCCAAGTTGGAGCAAAGGCTCAAGGACAGGAAACGCTTCACATAAGCGAAGAGGAAAAGCCTAACCCGGGAATCCAGGCGACCCGCCGCCAAAAGCAGCGGCGGGCGGCTGATGCCTGGGCGTTAGCCAGACAAGACAAATCGGTGGGGATATGAGCGCATTTGATGACGCCAATGAGTTGATCAAGCACGCGGAGAGCGACCTAGCGAAGATTCGGGAAGCGTATGAGGCGTCCTTGCACGCCAAGAAGGCAGGGAGCTGACGCACTTGAAGATCCCTGCAAGAAACGGTTGATAAGCGGCGCTGGCACCGAGTTACATTGCGGCTCTGTCGGAAGCGATCGGGTATCACTAACTCCAAAGCAACCGCGGTCGCGCCGCTTATCTCGGGGCGCGAGATAAATCGAGCTGCCAGGCGGCTCCCGAAACTAAGATTAGTGGCCGGATCGAGCAGTCCTGAAAGCCACGGGGCGTCTGGGTACCAGCGCCGTCTATCAGCTCAATGAAGCTGACCTCACTCTCGGCCATCCGACGGATCGTGACTCCGCCTCGCTTCGCGCCCTGGTCTCGGGCAGGAACAGAAAAGCGCTGTCCCTCCCGAGAGTCGGGGAGCAGCTTATCTCGCCCCCCGTTAGGCGCAAACGCCAAAAAGCAGGTAGAATTACCGAATGCGGTTCGAATGGGATCGGGAAAAGGCGAGCCGAAACCTGAGAAAGCACAGCGTGTCCTTCGATGAAGCTGTGACCGTATTCTACGATCCCTTCTCAGCTACCTTCAATGATCCAGAGCACTCCGTTGACGAGCGGAGGTTCATTACTGTAGGCTACTCCGCTCGCGGTCGCTTGCTGGTTGTCTCGCACACTGAGAGGGGTGAAGTTTTACGCATCATCAGCGCGCGACTCGCCACCCCGCGCGAGAGGAAACGACATGAAAAGTAGGAAACAAAGAATTCGCGACGAGTTACGTCCTGAGTATGAGTTTGACTATTCCAAAGCTATCCGTGGGAAGTATTACAAGCGGCTGCTAAAGGAAGGAGCAAACGTCATCGTCCTTGAGCCAGATGTGGCGAAGGCGTTCCGTGATTCGGCTGCAGTAAACGACGCGTTGCGCTCGCTCCTTGGTCTCACTCGTTCAACACGGCGCCTAACAACGCGTTCGAGCGGACGCGTTGCAAAAAGCGCAGCGCGCCGCTCAACCTAAGGGTTAGGCCCGCTTGAACGCGTATGCGAATTAAGGATTACGCGCCACTGCTTAGAGAGGCGATTGCTGCGGCACGGGCCGAGGCCACGAAGGCATTGCGCCTTCATCAGTGCCCGCTTGTTGCAGGGGGTAGGTTTCCGTATAATCGCCGTCGATTCGATTTTAATGGAAGGAGTCATTCCATGAACTTGTCGTTATTTTGGGAACTACTGGAAGCTCGTATTAATCAGCATCATTTGCTTTGTCACCCATTCTATAAGGCCTGGAGCGCAGGGGAACTCTCAAGGGAGGATCTGCGCGAATATGCGTCCGACTATTACCACCACGTTCCTGCTTTTCCAGCTTACCTGAGCGCGCTGCATGCCCGGCTCGAGGACGGCAATGTAAGGAGGAGGAAAATGAGCAAGCAGATTATTTTTCGCTCAGCCATAACAGCCGTTCTTTGTTTCTTGATTGGCCGAGCTGCCTTTGCCCAGAAGGCCGAGATCAATGGCAGAATAACTGACTCCACTGGAGCCGTATTGGTGGACGCCAAAATCAGTGTCACCAATCTGGATACTGGAATCAAAAGAACGGCAGCCTCGAACCAGGAGGGATACTATACGGTTGGACTTCTCCAGCGCGGGGACTATAGTCTCACGGTAGAGATGCAAGGCTTCAAGCCCATTGTCCGTTCAGGTATCCAGCTTGACGTTCATCAGGTAGCTCGCATCGATTTTGTGATGGAAGTGGGAGAGGTCACCCAGAGGGTAGAGGTGACTGCGGATGCTTCTCCTCTCAACTTCGAGAATGCCGAGCGGAAAGATACCGTCAATCCGGAGACGATACAGACGCTGCCCTTGTTGGTATCAGGAACCATTCGCTCTGCGGCGAGCTTTATCACCCTGATGCCAGGTGTGAGTACCGGAGGCGGAGCCAGTCCGTTTGACGCCCGCATTAACGGGGGACTGCAAACCGGCGACGAAGCGGTTGTTGATGGCATCTCCATGCAAGAAGGGTTGATGAGCCAAAGCGGTATGATTGCATTCTCAGATTACCCCATATCCCCTGAGTCGGTCAGCGAGGTCAGCATCCTATCGTCGAACTATGAGCCCCAGTATGGATCCACTACCTCGGCAATCATCACCGCCACGACGAAGTCGGGGACAAACGAGTTTCACGGAGGAGCACATTGGTTCCATCGCAACACTGTCCTAAATGCCCGGCAGTTTGGAGTGGCTGACCGGCCCAAGGATCTGGAGAATGATTTCGGCGTCGACATCGGCGGCCCGGCAAAGCTGCCCCTCCTTTGGTCGGGTTCGAGAAAAACCTATTTCTTCTTCAACTTCACCGGCTTCCGAATTGTGGGTACTCTGACGAAACCCGTTCTGAGTGTGCCAACCTTGAAAATGCGTAGCGGGGACTTCGGTGAGTGGCCTTTTCCAATTTATGACCCGGCCACAACAAAAGCTAATCCGGCCTTTGATCCTAGCCAGCCTGTGGGGCCTGGCAACCTGCAGTTTGTTCGTAACCAGTTTATGGGCTGCGACGGCAAATCTCCGAACGTGATTTGTGCCACCGACCCACGGCTGCAAGGCTCCATAGCTAAACAGTGGTTCCAGTTCGTTCCCGAGCCAAACCGTCCCGGTGTTCTCAACAACTATGAAGCACCGGCCGGATCGATCGATCCGAGGTTTAAGAATTCTAACTCCCAGGTATACCGGATTGATCACTACCCGGGCGACAAAGACCACCTGAGCCTGATTTTCCGCTACCGCAGGACCTTACCCATCATTCAATCGCAGCTACCCCGGGAGATCGCCACGGATAATTACCGAGATCCCGACTGGAACATTGTGACGCGGGTCATTTGGGATCGTACCTTCAGTCCTACTCTGTTGAATCAGGTGGCATTCGGGTTTAGCAACTTTCGTAGCACCGTCGTAAACATCACCGATTGCTGCATAAGCCAGGTTCCTGCTATCGCCGGGGTAGCCAACCACAGCCATCAGCCTGTCCTGACGTTTGATCAGTATGCCTCCTACGGCGGCAATTCAGGCAGAGCGATCTGTTTACCTGGGCACGGGGCAAGCACACCTTTAAATTAGGGATGGAATACCGAGATCTTCATAACTGGCTTGTTCCGGAAGCGAACGCGTCTGGTACCTTTCACTTTTCTCAGCTCAACACGGGCTTGATTGGTATCACCAGCGGCAATGCCATGGCGAGCTTTTTGTTAGCGGCAGTGGACAATGCCAATGCGACCTTCCGATCCCTTCGAAGGTGGGAAATGCTGGGCAACACCTGGATCGCGCACTTTGGAGACACGTGGAAGATTACGCCCAAGCTGAGCATCAACTATGGGATTCGCTGGGATAGGGCCACTCCCTCTGTTGAAAAGGACGACCATCTGTCTTTCTTGGATCCCTATGGGGCGAACCCGAGTGCCGGAGGTCGGGCAGGTCGTCTGGCCTTCGCAGGAGATAGATGGGGAGCTGCCAGTTTTGGCCGCCGTCATCCTGAGATAACCTTCAATAAGGCCTTTGCTCCTCGTCTTGGCATCGCATATAGCTTGAGTCCGAAGACTGTGGTCCGCACAGGGTATGGCATCTTTTATACGCAGGCCTTCTACCCCGGCTGGGGCGGGGGAAGCGCCTTAGATGGATTCGACGCCAATGTTTCCTACTCGAGCACGCTAGGTGGAATTCAGCCCGCATTCATCCTCAACCAGGGATTCCCACAGAACTTCACGCCTCCTCCATTCATCGACTCGGGCTATCGCAATGGTCAGAACTTGACTTACCGGCCCTTTGATGCCAATCGCCTTTCCTACACGCAGCAATGGAACCTGACGGTCGAGCATGAGTTCACCAGTAATTTCTACATTAGCGCCGCCTATGTGGCAAACAAGGGAACACGACTGCCGTCTTCCACGGCTCCACTGAATGCATTGGACCCGAAACTGCTTTCCATGGGATCGCGGCTCTTTGACGAATTCCGACCTGGCGACACCGCGGTCAACGGTGTTCCCCTCCCATATGCTGGCTGGGTTGAGCAGATGACCGGTTGTGCCCCCTCGGTGGCCCAAGCACTGCTGCCCTATCCCCAGTACTGTAGTTCTCTCTTGGGTCTGAACGAGAATGCCGGCAATTCCAGCTACCATTC
>QHZQ01000433.1 GCA_003224725.1 Acidobacteriota bacterium
TTGATCGCGCGACATGGCTGCCTCATGGCAAAAATTGCGAGTCCCGTCTTCGATGCGGCGGCTAATCAATTCAGGCGTTTCCTGGATCTGCTGGGCTAAACCCACATCGACCACCTGCAATTCAATGCCAGTGACGCGTGCCAGCGCATTAATGGCTGCGCCTCCCTTGAGAAAATTTGCCACCATCTGGGCAGTCACCGCTTGCGGATAGGGGCTGACTCCTTCTTCACAGACCCCGTGATCGGCCGCAAAGATAAGGATCCTTGGGCTTCGAACTGTAGGACTCAATGTACGTTGAATCGCAGCGCACCGGTTGGCAATCTCTTCCAGGCGCCCCAGGCTCCCGGGCGGTTTCGTCAAATGAAGCTGTCGTTCCTCTGCCTGTGCGATCCAATCAGCATCAACCGGTTGGATGCGCTTCAGGACTGCCTCAAAAGATGGCTGGAGCATGGTCCCCTTCAGGTTTTATGGGCGACAAAATCATTTCAGGACAGAGGCTAATACCCAAATTATGCATCGTGGGCGTCATTGGGCAGCCCCGGAGGGGCATCAGATCGTAACCCAGGGCGCCAGCCGTGGGTTAGCGTCATACAGGAGCCCAGCCCCGGCAGGGGCGAAACAATCCCGATGGGAGATAAATTGTTCCGCCTTGTCTTTCGCCCCTCCGGGGCTGATTCACGGATCTGCCTTAGCCCACGGCTGACGCTGTGGGCTATTATCTTGCGGCTCTCCGAGCCTAATGCCAATGGTGCATCATTTCGCTAATAACCTACCCAGCGCATGATTTGATTCATGGCCAAGCACGTCTCCGCGTTTGGCGGTAATGCTCATAAAAATCCTCCCTTCAAACGATTTAAGATGCGCCCGCGCCGAGGTCGGGATCGAGGCGTTCCTCGGAGGCTAGCTTCGGATCCACTTCTGCTCCTGCCACGTGGGCAAGAATGGCATGCAGCTGGCGAACTCCTTCGGTTAAAGCTGCCGGCCCGGGCTGTAGGATATAAGTGGATTTGATCTCATAGATGTGATGGTTGCGCACGGCTGAGATTTGTGACCATCCTTCACGAGACCGTATGTGGCTTTTGTTGACCTTGACACCACACCAGGAGCCAATGATCACTTCGGGATCTCGTTCAATCACTTCACCCGGGTTAAGGATGCGATCTTTGGCCAGGGCATGGGCCCGCAATTCGGGAAAGACAGGGTCGCCGCCCGCGATTTCGATAAGTTCCTCCACCCAGCGAATGCCGGTGATCAGCGGATCCTTCCATTCCTCAAACAGGACACGGGGTCTGTATGGAAAGTTTCGAGCTGAGACCCGAATTGCCTGGAGTTCTGACTGCAATTTTGTCAACAGGGTTGTACCTTTTTCAGATGCGCCGACCAGACGCGCCAGGGTCTGAATCATTTCGAAAATGGCCGTGATGCTGCGCTGGTTGAAGCTAAAAACAGTGAGGCCTCGTTGAATCAGCTCCCTGGCAATCTCGGCTTGCAGATCAGAAAAAGCCAGCACCAGATCGGGTTTCAGCGCCAGGATCTTATCGAATTTGGCATTTATGAAGGCTGAAACTTTGGGTTTCAAGCGCGCTTCTGGCGGCCGCACGGTGTATCCTGAAACACCCACCACCCGCCAGCCTTCCCCCAATAGATAAAGAGTCTCAGTGGTCTCCTCAGTCAGACATACGATGCGTTTGGGATGAGCTTCTAAAGCAGGAAGATCCAACGGCTCGAGTGTCCGCTCTCCGGAAGCTCCGGTTGTATTGTTCATCATCGGGCTCCTTCAAATCGCCGAGTAGCGGCGTTGTCTCCGCAACAAACCCAGAAAAGCAATCCCTCCAACCAGCGCCGTCACCGCCCCGACAGGCAACTCAGCTGAACCCAGCGCTGTTCGGGCCACGGCGTCAGCCAGCATGAGAAAGGCAGCGCCCAGAAGAAAAGAACAAGGCAGCACAATCCGAACATCTTGACCAAACAGGAGGCGCACGGCGTGAGGTACAATCAATCCGACAAACGCGATCGTTCCCCCAACCGCTACGGCTACACCGACCATCAGGGAGGAGGCGGCGTAAATTAAACGCTCGCATTGTCGGACATCCACACCCAGGCTGGCCGCCGTTTCTTCACCCATCGCCAATAAATGCAGATCGGATACTGAAAGTAATAGTACCAGCCAGCCTGGCACCAGGAAGATGAGCATGCGCCATATCAACCCAAAGCCAACCACATCGAGGCTGCCAATAGTCCAGCGCAGGATTTGCAGGGCACGAGTATAATCGGCTAGATACTGGATGAGGACCACGCCTGCCCCTGCAATTAGGTTCATCACCACACCTGCCAGGAGGATCGTGCCCGGAAATACCATGGTTCCTGCGCGCGAGATTCGGTAGACCAGCACAACTGCAGTAGCCGCTCCCACAAACGAAGCCAGAAAAACCAGCGGAACTCCCGAGAGGCTGGCTCCCCAACCGAGAGCGATCGCAATGCTTGCCCCCAGTGTCCCTCCTCCCGACACGCCCAAGGTAAAGGGGTCCGCCAGAGGGTTGCGAAATAATGCCTGGAGCGCTGCGCCAACAGCTCCAAGCGATGCCCCAACCATTCCTGCCAACAGAACCCGTGGTAAGCGAAGCCGGAGAAAAAGCTGCCTCATCATGGGGTCATGGCGGAGCGCCATGGGATCGAGTCGACGATAGCCGACCCAGAGAGCCACAGCAGTGGCCAGCCCCAGCAGGATCAAGAGAACGCCCAAAGCGCGCCAGAAATGGACTCTGGCTGACCTGGAAACAAGATGAGCTTGGTCCTTGAATTGGCCTTTTGGTTCATCGAGCACCGGCGAACCTGTCAATGAAACCATGGTTGTCTAAGCCTCAGACCAAACAAAAGTGTGGCCAGCGAGCCTGCCCGCATGAACATGTGCATCGTCGTATACTTCTGCCAGGATAGGGTCTGTTAGGACCGCAGCCGGTGTGCCTTCCGCGACGATCGTGCCACAACCCAAAGCAAACACGTAATCGAAGGCGGGATCCAGCAACTCGAGATCATGGGTCACTACCAGCGCAGTCAAGCCCGTTTGATCACGCAGGCGACCCAGTAAACGGATCAGCCGAGCCCGATGTTTTAAGTCCAGCCCAGCCGAGGGTTCATCGAGCAACAAACACAGGGGTTCCTGAGCCAGAGCGCGAG
>QHZQ01000442.1 GCA_003224725.1 Acidobacteriota bacterium
CCTCTCGGGAGGGGCAGAAGGCGTCAGCCTTCGGGGTGGGTCCTCCGGTTCGCGACAACCCACCCCTGCACCCCTCCGGCGGAGGGGAATAATTTTCATCACCTGTGGTGCCGCAACGCGACATGGATATGTCGATCGATTGGCAAGTAGTTGCTCCATCTAAATTAAGTAAGCAAAAAAGAGCGGTGAGGCATCAGAGACACCTTTGACTTAGGCAATTCTCCTTTTACCAAGGAGCAACCTTACGGCGTAATCACGGCACGGAAACGCACCCGTCCATTGGCAACGCGATCGTAGGCTTTGCTGATGTCATCCAGTCGATAGGTTTCAGCAACAACTCTCACCTTGCCTTGAGCAGCATAGTCCAAAGCCTCATAAAGATATTCTGGGTGGTTCTGTGTACTACCAAGGAGGCGAATACGTCGCATGATGAAATCACCGGGCGAGAGCTGAAGAGGTTTGGCTTCAAAACCCATCAACACGAAGCGTCCGTCCGGACGAAGGCCCTGGATGCAATCCACCATGGCATCGTTCGAATTGCTAGTCCCAAGGATGACATCAGCGCCTCCCGCAGCAACGAGGCCCTTGCCGTCTCGTACAACAGCGTCGGCGCCCATCTCCCGCACGAACTTGTCTTTGTCGGGCGAACGGGAGACAGCAATGGTCTGAAAGCCTGAGGCCTTGGCATACTGCACTGCCAGGTGACCGAGGCCTCCAATGCCGACCACGGCGACTCTCTCGTGCGGCTTGGGGTCGGCAATTCGCAGACCCGACCAAACGGTGTAGCCTGCACAAAAGATCGGCGCTGCCTGCTCGTAGGACAGATCGTCAGGCAATAGAACAGTGCTGTCGGCGTAGGCTCTCATGTATTCGGCATGACCACCGGGCATCTGCATTCCAGTGTCAATCTGTTCGGCACAGAACAAGGGCTTCCCTCGCAGGCACCATTCACATCGCCCACAGGTCGCCTGAATCCAGGGAACACCGACACGATCACCGACACGGCGGGTGCGAACACCGGTGCCGACAGCGACAATTTCCCCTGCCGGTTCATGCCCCAAGGTTCGCGGGAAGGGCCCAGGAAGCTCACCCCGGGTCTGATGCACATCAGTAAAACACAATCCACTGGCATGAATCTTGATAAGGACTTGATTGGGACCGGGCTCCGGTGCCGGAATCTCTTTGACCTCCCATTGACTATCTATCTTGGGGACAACGGCGGCTTTCATGCTTCCTCCTTCTCTCGGATGAAAATTAACAATTGTCTTATGGTGTACTTTTTTTGGACGCCAGCGCACCATGAGAGTCAATCTAAAGACATCGTTTGACCTATGGTGATCAAAGTGAGCCTCACCTCGCTCAGACAAACAGGGTGCTATAGTTAGCGAAAACTACCCCAAGCCTAACAGAACGATGCGAGCTCTAAGCCGGCCCCCTGCGATAATGATAGCGTAAAGCAAAACATTTCGCTGTGGATATCATAATCAGCCGTCGTCCCAGCAGCCGGGGGGACGACTTGCGCCTTTGCCCCTGGCTCGAACGGGATCTGAGATGATAGCAGAACGCAATAGCCTTCGAGAGTTGTCCGCAGGTCGTTGACTGCGGTTCGTACTCGTGTCACATTTAGTTGCACTTGGGAAGGGGATGCGTCATGGACCGCAAGACGTTACGAGCTAACCGTACCGCGGCGGCAGGATGACGTCAACGAGCGAATGAAGGCGTTCACCGAGGCTGAATACGTCCAGACCGAGTACCCACCACCGGCCCCGCCTTCGTCGAGTGTTTCGAGGATCTGATCGTGCTTTTCAGTTATTTCTACTGGCGTTTGGTTAGAGATTTGGCGGTGCTTTACCTGGTTTTCGCCGGCCTTGTCTACCTGTTCCAGCGCAAATTGCAGTATTTCCCAGATCCCGCCAACGTTCCTCTGCCCCCTGACCCAAAATATCGCGGGATCCATACCGTGAACCTTACCACGACGGACGGCCTGCGTCTCTTTGCTTGGCATTGGCCGGGGCGCTTCACCGCCACGCTGGTCATTTTCCACGGAAACGCCGGCCACAGGGGCCATCGACTGGATTGGATCGAAGCTCTCCACAGCTTGGGTTATGGGGTGTTTGCCCTCGACTATCGTGGTTACGGCGGAAGTGAAGGGTCCCCCACCGAGGAGGGCCTTTACCGCGATGCTGAAGCGGCTCTGCGATGGCTCGGGGAACAAGGGATCCGCGATCTCGTGTACTTCGGTGAGTCTCTGGGGTGCGGGGTGGCGGTTGAGATGGCAAAGCGGCAGCCCCCGGTGGCGCTGATTCTTCAGTCAGGGTTCTCCTCCGCCTTGGACGTGGCCCGGAAAGCCTATCCCTATCTACCCGTCCGGCTGTTGATGAAGGACCGCTTTGACTCGAAGCAAAAGATGGCGACGATTCTTTGTCCGGTCCTGTTTATCCATGGCGAGCGGGATTCAGTCATTCCTCTCAAGCTAGGTCGGGCGCTCTACGAAGCGGCCAATGAACCCAAGACGTGGTTCCCCATTCCGGAGGCGGATCATAACGACCTCCCGGAGGTGGGCGGAAAGACTTATCTGGACGGGATGCAGGAATTCCTGCAACGAGTATTGGGCAGGCAGCTAAAGGCAGAGTGAACGGAAACGAAACGCAGTATGCACCGCGTGAGGAATCCAAACCTTCATCGAAGACCATTTCAGCGCTGCAGTCGGAATTCGTCGCGCCTTCCAACCAAGCTCGGAGAGTTGCTCAGGAAGTTATGACTGGTCGAAAGACGTGGCGGCGATCAAGGCGCCCACAGAAAATAAGACTCTGTGATTCGAGGATCCATGATGGATTCCCGATAAAAGCATTCGGGAATAACAGTAAGAAATAATTGTAAGGAGGCTATATGCAAAAAATCACCCCATTCTTGTGGTTCGATGACAATGCCGAAGAGGCGATAAATTTTTATATCTCTATTTTTAAAAATTCAAATAGATGGTCTGCGATATAGTAGGTCTGAAGTGGATATATTATGGCTAAATCCAAACCAGACTCGGTCAACCCTCTTCTTCCCCTATCCTTACCCATATTTTACATGCTGTTGGGACTCACCGAAGGTGAACGCCACGGATACGCCCTCAAACGCGAGATCCGGCAGCGGACTGACGGAAAGCTGAACCTCGGTTCGGGCGCGCTGTATGGCTCTATTAACAAGATGCTGGAGCAGGGCCTGATTGAGGAATCCGATGAGCGCCCTGACCCGCACCTCGATGATGAACGCCGGCGCTACTACCGAATCACGCCCTTGGGTAGGCGTGTGCTCCAGGCCGAAGCGATGCGACTGCGCGATCTGGTACGGCTGGCCGAAGCGAGTTTGGAGCTCCCTGAGCCGGCCTGAGGTTGCCTATGCTTGACCCCGCCAAACTATATCGATGGCTGCTCAAGATTTATCCGGCGCGCTTCCGCGAGGAGTAGCAATCATACGCAAGAGCCTGATGCCAATCACCTTGGGCATGGCCGGCGGATTTGCTGGCGCAATCGCATCCGGACGGTACCTCGAACACCTCATCGTGAGCGCCCAACCGCTGGACTTACCGAACTGCGTGACCGCCGCAGTGTTCCTGCTGGTTGCGGCGGTAGTTGCCGCCTGGAGTGCGACCGCCCGCATTCTCACCATCGATCCCGTGGACGCGCTGCGCGCCGAATGATCAGTTGGGTTGCATGG
>QHZQ01000443.1:0-4482 GCA_003224725.1 Acidobacteriota bacterium
TAAAGCCCAGCTTGTGGTCCAGAAAATCGTCCTCTTTCAGAGTGAATTCGTAGTGGGCGCGATCCCAGCCCAGCAATCGGATCAGTTGATCCTCTGGCAGCACGTGCCAGTTCTGGCGGATGACCGTAATGTAGATCCGCCGCAACTGGTCCGGCGTGAGCCGCGGTTTGGGCGGAAGGCCTAGGGAAGCCCCGATCTCGCGGACCTTCTCTTCAGTCGTGCCCAGGATCTGGGCCATTCGATCCGCATTGGCAAGCTCCCAGTTGCGCCACACGAACAAGTGAAGGCGGTCGGGGAAATGGGGCTCCAGGATAGGCGCCGGATTATTTTGCGAGCCCTGGCTGCTCAAGTTGTTTGCCGAGTGCCAGGGAAGGACCAGAGAGCCTGCGCCTACCTGGGTCAAAAAGGTCCGCCGAGTCAGGGACCTCAACTCAACCGGTGTTTTCTGCTTCACCTGAAATTCCTCCAGGTCGGGAAAGCTCCGGGTCTTCTGAAAAAAAAGTCGGTGAAATCAAAGCTGAACGTCGGCCTTGAGCGACCCGAATAGACCGACTTCTGAACTAAAAACCTTCGACATCCGCTCCTGCGTCAACTGGATATGCCCGCCCATAGCCAACCTTGCCCGTGCCCCATCGCGAGCTTTCAGTGCCGCCATGATTTCCGAGTGTGTAGTCCACTCCGAAGGGTGGTAATCCATTAAAAAATAGTCGAGCCGGACACTCTCCAGGAGCAAAAGATCCACCAAGTCGATGATTCGCTCGTTTCTACTCACGTCCGCCAGCCGCCGGTGAAATTTTTTGTTCATTTCAATCAGCTCGTCTTTGTCGGCCTCTTCTGGGTTCTTCTCGAGACTGAGAAGCTCTTCCAGTTCCTCGATTTCGGTGCGATTCAGTCTTGTGGCCGCTGACTCCGCACATGCTGTTTCCACGATAAAACGAAGCTGGTAGAGGCTAAGGATGTCCTTGACGCTGATAGGCGCCACAATATGCCCTTTGTTGGGCACCGACACTAGAAATCGCTGGTGTGTAAGTCGGTTGCAGGCTTCACGAATGGGTGTGCGACTGGTCCTGAATCTCCTGGCCACCTCTAGCTCGTTGAGCGGCGCTCCGGGCGCGAGCTTGCAGGTGATGATCTCGCTCCTGAGTTCTTTATAAATTCGATCTGTCAGTCTTTGCGGTGTCCGAGGTGGCATTGTCGACTCATTGTCTACAATTAGTTCACAAGTGCCTTAGAGTCAACATGTTTTTCGGTGATTCGAAAAGTTGAATCCACTACCAAAATCTTTCGAAAGGTTAGACGGTGATTGACATGCAGCCACCGCGAAGGTATCTGTCGACTTGTTGTCCACATTTTGTCGACAATATCTACGATAACACTTCCCTGTCAAGCCCTTTTTCCCTCATTTTCTTAGGAGACTGAACCGGTTTGACTGAAAAATGCTCCTCACCTGGTCTTCGCGGATCACGGCTTGCCCAGTCCGATTACGAAAATCGCGACGATCAGGATGAGAACGCCAACACCCATTACGCGCAGAGGCTTGCGGCCGCTCTTGTTCCACTCTCCGGTGACGACACCCCACAGATTGGCGACGATGACCATCGAAGACATCAAGATCGCCCACCCGATCGACGAACCAAGGGGTCCCAGGTGGTTTGCCCCTGAGCCGTAGAGCGCCATGCCTGCGATCCAGAGAGCTCCCATCGAGGCACAGAGAAGGTAATAGTACCGGGGAGAAGAAAGGAATTTTTCTGCGCTTTTATGGCGAACTAGCAGGTACGCGCAGAAACTCGCATTGCACAGAAAAAGCGGAAATGTGATGACAGCCCACAAAGGATTGGCGGCATTGAATTCCGATGTCCCGGATTCGAGGGCAACACGGCTGATCTCGGACCCAAACGCGAAACCCAGGTTTCCGAACGGCGACAAGACTCCCGACAGAATGCAGAGAGTAAGTCCAATAGCGAAAGATTTGGGTTCGCTACTCGACACCGACCGTGTCTCCCCCTTCAAAGCGACTTCCTTCAGCTTGCCTGCCCAGGAACAGAGAGAAACGCCAATAAGGATGAGAGCAACTCCCAGGAATACGAATCGGCTCTCTGAACAGGTCAGGGTTTCAGGCGAAAGGACCCACAGAGGCACAAGCGTTCCGATAGCCGCAGTGAGACCGAGAATAATGGCAAAGCCGAGGGCCAGGCCCAGACGGTCCACTCCCAGCCCAAAGGTCAAAGCCCCCAGTCCCCACCCTAGCCCAAACAGCAAGGTTTGAAAGATCGTGGTACCGCTGGTGTGGGCGAGGATGTTTCTGAGTTGCGGGACGGTGAGGAAAGCCACGAGCCAGGGCAGGATCAGGTAAGCCGTAGAGGAAAAAATCAACCAGGCATTCTCCCATCGCCACTTTTCCGCGTATTTCATCGGGAGCATGAAACTGCCCTGGCAAATGCCACCCAGCACAACAAGAGCCAGGCCCAGTGTCAAGTTCTCGGTCATCGCTTTTTCATCCCTCCGTCGATCTCCGAGAGAGCACCTATTAATCTTTCAATGTCATGGTGATCGTTGTAAAGGTGGACTGAGATTCGCACCCTTCCGTCTCCACCCCAGACGTGAATGCCCCGACGGACCAATTTCTCGGCGATCCCTTCACCGTCTTCATCCAGAAACGAGATGATCCCTGCCCGCTTTTCCGGCTGCCGCGGAGTTATCAGGTCAAGTCCGAGCCTTTCCAGTTCCTCGACGAGATGATCACAGACAGGCTGAAGTTGGCTTCCGATAGCGGTTATGCCGATGTCGAGGAGGTAGTCCAGGGCATCACTCAGGGCATAAATGGCCACGAAATTCGGCATACCCAGTTCCAGCTTGGCGGCATTGGGTTTCAGAAGGTAGGTGTCAAACCGGTCGGGTGAGAAGATGTCCGCCACACTCCACCAGCCAACCTCAGAGGGCTCCAGCCCATCGAGCAGGCCTTGATTACAGTAGACAACGCCGCATCCGTGCGGGCCCAGCAGCCATTTATAGGTACTGGAAACGAAGTAGTCGATCCCTTCCATCGGAACGGGAATCCTCCCCATCGACTGTGTGGCGTCGACGCAAAACACACCTCCGACGGAATGGACAAGTTTGCCCAGTTCTGTAGTGTCAAACCGGAGGCCGTTCATGTAACTGACGTGACTGATGGAAACCAGCCGCGTGTTGTGATTGATGTGCTGTTTGAAGTCGTCCAGGGACAGGTCCCATTTTCTGTTCCGGACGATGTGGACCTTGACCCCCAACTTGCTTAGCTTTAACCAGGGAAGAACATTGGAAGGAAACTCCAGGTCGTTGATTACGACTTCATCTTTGCCTGGCTTCCAGGCGATGCTATTGCACAGCCGGTTGATCCCCTCGGAAGCATTGGAGACAAAGGCTATCCCCTCCGCGCAAACGCCCAGCAGCCCCGCTATCTTTCGTTTGCATTCCTTTTCCGCCTCATAAAGCTGGGGCCGCCCTTCGGCGCCTTGACTCTTGACCTGAAAGTACCTGCCGACGGCTTGGCGGAAGCTCTGCAACAGAATGCCCTCGGCGCCAGTGTTCAGATAAACCCTGCCTTCTAGACCAGGAAAGTCCCTCTTATAAACGGAGACCGACCCTTCGGCAAATTTCATCCCCTGGATTGCCTCTCTAGCTGGGAAGCGAGCCGATGCTTCCCGGACCGAGGACGATGCTGGGGATCCCGCCACGGCTAAGCTTGCTGGCGTCGGTGCCATAAGGGACACCGAGGGCCCGGTCCTTTCCGCACACGCTCCGGCAGGCTTCGCGGGCGATGGCCACAATCCCTTCGTTCTGACTGGTTTCCAGGGCGTCATCCTCCAGCATCGGCTCCTCCATTTCGACCCAAAAGTCTGAATCCCGCGCCCGCAGTTCGTTCAAGAGGATCGAGAATCCCCTCCAGACGGACTCTCGATTCTCACCCGGCAACAGGCGGCGATCCACCTCGATTTCGCATCGGTCGGGAACCGTATTGACCTGGATGCCTCCCCGGATGAGCCCAACGTTCAAAGTGGGACAGCCGAGAAGGGGATGCCGTCGATTCTGGTAAGCAGGAAGCAGATTGTTCTCCAGCGCTTCAAGAACTCGCGCCATTTTCGAGATGGCATTGATCCCCAGGTGAACCTTCGAACTGTGAGCCGCCCTTCCCTTTGTCACAATGCGCCAGCGCAAACAGCCCTTATGGGCAATGATGACGTCCAGATCCGTAGGCTCGGAGACAACGGCGGCTTCAGCTTTCAGGCCGGAGCGGACCAGATGGGAGACTCCCGTGAACGAGTGTTCCTCGTCTACGGTCGCTGCCAACAGAACGTTGATCGCCGACTGCAGGCCCGATTTTTTGAGGGTCTTCAGCGCATAAAGCATCGCCGCGAGTCCGGCCTTCGTATCGCAGGATCCTCTTCCGTAGAGTAGTCCGTCTCTGATCTCCGGTCTGAATGGATCGATGGTCATTCCTTGGAC
>QHZQ01000443.1:4529-5008 GCA_003224725.1 Acidobacteriota bacterium
TAGGATCCTTTCCTTCGATCCGCGCGATGACGTTGCAGCGGTCCGGGAAGACCTCCTGGGTCTCGGCAGGAATTCGCCAGTCGCTCAAAACAGCTCTGATGTGGGCGGCGATTTTCTTTTCGTTGCTGGCCGGATCGTACGCGGGGTTGACGCTGTTGATGGTCACGAGATCAGCCAAAAGGCCGATCAGTTCCTCCCGAACAATCAACTCGCTGATTAGCATGTCACCTGACAAATTCCTTTCTACGGCTGGACCAGATTGTCTTCCCGGTCCTCCTGGCACGACCGGACCAGGGCCAGGGCGACCTCGAGGGCTGCTAGGACCTCGACCGGAGTGATGGTGGTCGGGTTCTTTTGTTCCCGCAAACAGCGCACAAAGTGACTCAGCTCTTCTTTGATGGGCACGCGAATTTCGCTATTGTCGACAATTACTTCACATAGCGTCTTAGAGTCAACATGATTCTTCGGCGATTCTGAAA
>QHZQ01000074.1:0-526 GCA_003224725.1 Acidobacteriota bacterium
AGCCGCCAGATGAAATTGCACCAGAGCGGACGCTCGAAGGGGCGGTAGCGTCCCATGACGATCCACTTCAGAAGCGCCACCGTGGCGATCACAACGCCGCAAAACACGGTATAGACGAGTGCTAGCAGTCCCAGCGTGGCGAGGAGCCGGTTTGGGGAGGCTACTCTGGCGGCTTACTCAAAATGAAGTTTGACTTTAAGAAGTGGGTAGTTGAAAAAGCCTACAAACTCACGGAGTCCTTTCAACAGACCGCTGACATCCTGAAGATTTCACGGGAGAACGTTTCTTGTATTCTGAATGCGAAGTTCAAGATGGGTCAGAAAAGGTCATCCAACAAAAAGCCATCCAAGCGAATGAGACAAGTATCACGGAATAAATTCACTAAGAAAAGAGGTCGTCAAACGGGCACGTGAGCTTAACCAGAGGTTTAAGGGTTCGAAGATCCTACTCAGGTGGTGTTGGGACGGAAGAGAAGACGTTCTGGCATCTTTGAGAACGTTGATCACGCCTGCATGCGAGCACGCAG
>QHZQ01000074.1:534-32715 GCA_003224725.1 Acidobacteriota bacterium
CTGGCATCTTTGAGAACGTTGATCACGCCTGCATGCGAGCACGCAGTGAATACGATGATTCCCTTGGTACATACTCGCAATCAGCTTCTCCTAGATTCTCAGCGCGGAGTTTGTACCAGATTGCCGGTGTGATATCAGCAACGTCAAGAGACTTGATGTGCTTTCCCATCGTTGAGAGGGTCGAAGGCTGGACTCCAAGAACAGTAGAAAGTAAGGAAACCACCGATTCTGGAATTTGCCGCTGTCCGGCAGACCATTCACTGAAAATCGCAGGGCTAATTCCAAGCAAGTTTGCACAGTTTGAGGGATTCAGCCCAGTATTCTCAATGATCTTTTGGAGCATCAGACCTCCGTTCAAAATTGCTCCTTTCAGCCGACTCTAAAACCCTTTAGAGTTCCGTGGCATAGAGTGTTTAACCAATGATATTTTCTAGGGACTTCCGTTGAAGACTCTATAGTGACAGTTTTTGGATGATACTTGAACCACAGTGTTGACGCAACTACCTTCTCAATCCTATCAACAACAGCAAAAACTTGCCAAATTTCCTTTCAACTTATTATCGACCCATTGTTTCAAAATTTTTATCCAAAAGGGGCACAAATCGCGCAATACTGAGATGCTTCCATACCCCCGCAAATGGCCGGAAGATGAAACCATGTCAAAAAGAACGCAAGCCATTGCTGGGGGCAGAAAATGTAGTGAATACCGTAGTGGAATTCTCGGCAAAACAGGGGTATTTTGGGGGAAGGCCAAGGAATGCTTAGAAACAGCAAAACCCGCATGGGTAGCGGGTTTCACTGTGTTTTCAATGTCTTGAGAGAGCCGCCCAGATTTGATTAGAAGGCACGTGCTCTATCCGACTGAGCTACGGGCGCTCCATCATGGGGAATAGGTAAAGCCAGTGTCGAAAATTGCAGGGCCATACGATCCGGTATGAAACCCGAGACCCTGAGGCAAGACCCTGATCCCGTGCTTCTTTGGTGAGAATACCATAACACAAGACCCTGACATCGGGAAGAGGAATTCGGATCCCTCGGTAATGCGTTAGAAGCTGTGAAAAAATTCAAAACCGGCCGACATCGGGAGGACGAGGCTCCCGCCGAGCCTCATGGAGCAAGGACTTGCCAGGGTGACGGCTCGCCAGGAGGCTCGCCCTCCCGATTTTTTCACAGCTCCTTGGTTACGGAGGGCG
Organism: Acidobacteriota bacterium; assembly: GCA_003224725.1. Lineage (GTDB taxonomy): Bacteria > Acidobacteriota > Terriglobia > Versatilivoradales > Versatilivoraceae > QHZQ01. The sequence continues at coordinate 1,728 of QHZQ01000074.1, forward strand.
AAGAAACAGCTTTGGTAGCCACGACGAATTTGCTTCTAATTCGTCGTGGGTTTGTCCACCCGCGCGGAAAAGCCCACGGCGAGCGACGGTGGCCGCGCAGAAAGGCGCTCGCCGTGGCTACCAAAACTGCACCCCCCCAACGCCCCCCGGTAACATTTACATCCCTCGATCATTGGTTATTGGGAAGATTTGCCGCTCTTCACAATCGCGGTACGGAACGGCTTCGTGCAGAAAGACCCATACGAACTCCCACTGTCGGGAGCGGCCCCAATAACGAACCCATTGCGTCGCTTATGCTATAGTAGGAGTGGGATTGATATGAGAGCTGGCGTCATGCCGAAAATCACGATCTTGCCCGATGCCGTCAGTGGTGAGATAAAAACAGGCACTAATTTATTGAAAAGCGCAGAAATGCTGGGAGTCGAGCTGCTCCATTCCTGTGGCGGCATGGCGGCTTGCACCACTTGCCGCATCGTTGTCAAACAAGGGAATGAAAATCTATCCCGCATCAAGCTGGCGGAAGAAGAGGTGTTGGCGGAAGCAGGAATCCTTCACTCTCATCGACTCGCTTGCCAGGCAAGAGTCTTTGGCGATGTTATTTTTGAGAGGCCTGTTTGGACCCTCGGCCGGGATTCGAGTCTGACGGGAGATTAAACCGTGGACAAATCCAGAGAGACACTGGAAGTGGATGTGCTCTTCGTGGGAGCAGGCCCAGCCAGCTTGAGCGGCGCCTTACATCTCCGGAATCTTATCCAAGCTCATAATAAGCAGGCGGCAACCCAGGGGAAGAGACTCGATTCAGTGAGCATTGCCGTCATTGAAAAGGGCAGGGAAATTGGGGCGCATATCCTCTCAGGGGCGATTCTGGATCCTATCGCCTTAAAGGAGCTGATCCCCAATTTTGCTGAGCTCGGGGCTCCACTAGCCAGCCCGGTCACGCGGGACTCCCTCTATTACTTGACGCCCCATAACAAGATTCCCTTTCCCTGGATTCCACCCCCACTCGATAATCACGGGAATTACATTATTTCGCTGAATCGCTTTATAAAGTGGATGGGAGAGCTGGTCGAAGCCAAAGGAGTTGATCTCTTCCCTGGATTTGCCGGAACAGAATTGCTCTTCGCAGGTGAGCGGCTTATCGGCATACGGACCGGTGATAAGGGCATAGACAAGAAAGGCAGGAAAAAAGACTCTTACGAACCCGGAGTTGATATCCTGGCGAAGGCGGTTGTCCTTGGTGAGGGTGTGCGAGGTTCTTTGACCAAGCAACTCGTTCAGCGATTAAATTTGGATCGAGGCAAAAATCCGGCGGTCTACGCTCTCGGGGTCAAGGAAGTTTGGGAACTGCCGAATTCCTCAGGAGCCAAAGGGCATGTGATCCACACTCTGGGCTATCCGCTCAAGCAAGAAAACTATGGCGGCGGCTTCTTGTACCATATGGGAGAGATGCTCTCCCTGGGATTAGTGGTGGGCCTGGATTACAAAGATCCCTTTTTGGATCCTCATCAGGAATTCCAGCGATTTAAAACTCACCCATTTATTGCCTCGCTGTTAAAAGGTGCGCGGATAGCCCATTACGGGGCCAAGGCAATTCCGGAGGGCGGTTATTATGCAATCCCGAAGAGCTATTTCAATGGGGGCCTTATTATCGGTGACAGCGCCGGTCTCCTGAATTCTCAGAGGCTGAAGGGAATTCATCTGGCCATGAAATCCGGGATGCTCGCTGCAGAAACGCTCTTCCAAGCCTTATTGCAAGAAGATTTTTCCGAGTCGACGCTCAGCGCGTATGAATCCCTTCTGCAGACAAGCTGGGCCGGAAAAGAACTGTACAAAGTCCGAAATTTTCATCAGGGGTTTGAGGGTGGTCTATTTTGGGGGATGATCCATGCTGGAATGCAGATGATGACGGGTGGCAGAGGCTGGAAGGAACGTTTATGGAATACCCCAGGACACACCCGCATGAAAAGGATTGTGGACTACTATGGTCAACGAGCCGAGCCTCCCGCTCCCCTCAGCCTGGACGGCCAGCGGACCTTTACTAAAGTGAACAACGTTTACTTTTCTGGCACGAAGCACGAGGAGGATCAGCCAGCTCATCTATTGATTGCCGATCTCAATATCTGTCATCAGCGCTGTCGAGAGGAGTTTGGAAATCCCTGCCAGCGCTTTTGCCCTGCGAACGTCTACGAAATCGTAGACGAGGAAGAGGGCAGAGGGAAACACCTCCAGCTTAATCCTTCCAACTGCGTCCATTGCAAAACTTGTGACATCATGGACCCGTACGAGATTATCACCTGGGTCCCTCCAGAGGGGGGAGGGGGTCCCAATTATGTGAATCTTTAGTCGCTTGAATTATTTTGTTGCTATTCAGAGATTTGCCGATATACTTATAGTCTTGGGTTGCATCTGCGTGGTAAATCCTCTCGAGTCTTCCGAGCTTGAAAGTTTCCTCCGCTGAATACGCCAACCGAGTGAATGAGGTTTCTGCCTGACCTGCCAGAGCGCAGGTATGAATTGACCTCTTCTTGTCCCTCTTTGGCCGCGATCCTCGTATAGAACACGGTTCGAAAACAGCCGAGATTTTAAATCGGGGAATCTAACTGCATTCCCCAAAATGGAGAAACTATGCCTTTTACAAAACTGGGGCTTAAATCTGAATTAATGCGCGCTCTTGATGCATCAGATTATATTCGCCCTACTCTGATTCAATCCGAGGCCATTCCGGTTATCCTGGAAGGCAATGATCTGATTGGAACCGCCCAAACTGGAACCGGTAAGACAGCCGCTTTCGTTGTACCGTTGCTGCAACAACTCGAGCGGACTACGGGCAAGATACGAGCTTTGATACTCACCCCGACTCGGGAGCTCGCCCACCAGGTAGAACTGGCCGTGCGCAAATACGGCCGTTATCTCAATTTACGCTCCACCGCCATTTACGGGGGCGTATCCCAAAGGCCCCAGGAGGAAGCTTTGCGCAAGGGAGTCGATTTAGTCGTTGCCACTCCCGGCCGTTTGCTCGACCTGCTTCAGCAACGTCTGCTTGATCTTTCTTCGGTTAAGTATTTGGTTTTAGACGAAGCCGATCGAATGCTCGACATGGGGTTTTTGCCGGATGTTCGCGAAGTGGTGCGTTCCCTGCCAAAGCAACGACAGACGTTGCTCTTCTCAGCAACGCTACCCCAGGAAATTCAGGAGTTAGCTCGCTCTATACAAAAAAATCCTGTGCTAGTCGAAGCCGGAATTAAACGGGCACCCGCCGCTGGTGTGGACCAACATCTCTATCCAGTCCTTCCACACTTGAAGACGGAACTCTTGTTACACCTGTTGCGACGGGAGGCTATGGGACCGCTGCTGGTCTTCACTCGAACGAAACACGGAGCCGATAGGCTTCACCGGGCCTTGGAACTCGAGCGCTTCAGGGTGGCTCGGATTCATTCGGGTCGCTCCCAAAGTCAGCGCCAGGAAGCCTTGGACGGCTTTCGCCAATACCACTATCAGATCCTGGTGGCCACCGACGTGGCAGCCCGCGGGATCGACGTCAGAGATATTTCTCATGTCATCAATTACGACATTCCAAACAATGCTGACGATTATATTCACCGCATCGGACGGACCGGTAGAGCAGAAAAGGAAGGAATCGCCTACAGCTTTGTCTCGCCGGAGGAAGAAATTCACGTTCAGTCGATCGAACGGTCGATCCAGAAGAAATTCAATCGGGTAAAACTGGATGAATTTAACTTTCATCGTCCCATTAAGCCCAGGAACTCCGAAGCGACTCATGCCTCCCGGAAGCCGAGCTCACGACCTGCAAGGAAACCAGGCATCCCGGCCGATACAGCCCAGTCGCCCAAGGTTTTTGATCGTTTTGCTTTCATGGCCAAAGATTTGTCCCAGAACCCTGTGCCTGCCACGAATTCTATGACGGCGGGTTTTGGTGGCACCCAAAGGAGAAGGAAAGCCATCAGTCGGAATCCCAGAAAGACTGAGAGGCGGTCTTTTCATGTCGAAGGATTGATAGGCGCGCCCAGCCCGGAAGAGCAGCGCGAGCTGAAACGTCTGCAGGTCAAGCTGTTCGGATCCTCTTCTCCGCGGCGGCCGTTTTCCTCCAGGCACTCTGGAAGCTCGAGGAATGGATATTAAGGAAGCCGTTGAAAACAGCGAATGCCTCAAATTCTTTCTGATATGAGTTCGTTCCTGAGAGGGCTTCTGTCTGGAGGTGCGATCCATCTGGACTCACAGCCAAATCTTACAGGATCAGCATGCAATCGCCGTAACTGTAAAAGCGATAATTTTCCTCGATAGCGCGCTTATAGGCTTGCAGAGTCAGATCGCGCCCGGCAAAGGCAGATACCAACATCAGAAGGGTGGAACGCGGAAGATGGAAGTTCGTCAGCAGCCCATCCATCAGACGGAATTGAAACCCGGGATAAATAAATAGATCGGTTTCGCCGCTGACGGCAGATATTCCGCCTGGGTGTTTGAGAACCGCCGACTCCAGCGTGCGTGCAACAGTGGTGCCGACCGCGATAATGCGACCCCCTCTTGATTTGGATAAATTGATGGCCTTTGCGGCCTCTGCGGAAATCTCGAACCTTTCCTTCTCCATTCGGTGCTCTTCAATTTGTTCGGAGTGAACGGGTTGAAAAGTGCCAAGTCCCACGTGGAGAGTGACCTCACACCATCGTATGCCTTTTTCACTCAGGCGGTCAAAGACGGACCGGGTGAAGTGAAGTCCCGCCGTGGGCGCCGCAACGGCTCCGCGTCTTTTGGCAAAGATGGTTTGATAGCGCTGCTTATCCTGAGGTTCATCAGGACGGCGGATGTAGGGGGGCAAAGGGACATGCCCTGATTGATCGATGATTTGATCAAAATCGCCGGTGTAGTAAAATCGAACCTTCCTTATTCCCAGTTGGCTCCGCTCCAGGATCTCACCGTCAAGTCTCCCGGCAGCAAAGGAAACCCGCTCTCCTACGCGCATTTTCCTTCCTGGCTTGACTAGGACTTCCCAGACATCATCGCCCAGCGGCCTTAGCAAGAGCACTTCAATCTTGGCTTTGGGCCGGTCCTCTTTTTTGAAAGATTCGGAAGTCAAACCTTCACGCTGCCCTAAAAGACGGGCGGGGAAAACTCTTGTATTATTAAGTACCAGTAGATCAGTAGGCAGTAAGAGTTCGTCCAGATTTGAAAAGACATGATGAGAAATCTCTGCGGTGGCTCGCTCCACCCTCATCAGGCGTGACTGATCACGATCTTTTAAGGGATGCAGCGCGATTCGATCTTTGGGAAGATCGTAGTCAAATTCTGAAAGTCGCATGAGGTCTCACCTGAGTGCCAATTGGGCTAGTTAGACTTCATTAGTACCAACATTTAAGGTACTCTAAAATTTAGAGAACCGTCGAGCCGGATTTCCGTTGCAGGAAATAGCACCTTTTTTGGGTTTCACGAAATATCAAGAGCGCAGTTTTTGCCTGGTTGGTATAACCGCCGTTTCTGAGCACGTCGAGAAACCCTTGAAGCGAGACCCGCTACTAAGTGCTGTCTTTTGCGATTATGCTGACGTAGCTGACTCCTACTTCCTCAGATGCCTTTGAGGGCATGCGCGTTTTCGTTAGCCCCGTGCTTCAGCGCGGGGTAGCGGTCTCGGCCACACTTTTTCTGGTCCGGGCCTGCCGTGCCCACTGAATGATGGGCACGGCAGGCCGGACGAAGGGAAGAACATAACAACAAAAGCCCCCGCACTGAAGCACGGGGCTAATGAAAATCTAATAGACCTTCGAACGTCATCTAGCTGAATCGGTGTATGTAGAGAGCTGAGAGGCAGAGCAGGCTAGCTATGAGCTCCCCTAGAGTCATTATTTCAAACAAGGCCGTCGAGCGAGTGAGGGCGGGACATCTCTGGACCTATCGCAGCGATATCTTAGAGTGCGATGCGGCTGCAGGTTCTATAGTCTCACTGCTTGACAAGAAGGGAAGATTTTACGGAAAAGCTTTTTATAGTTCCACTTCCTTGATTGCTCTTCGGTTGTTGAGCCGTGCGGATGAGCCCATCGACCGAAATTTTTGGTTGACCCGAATTGAACAAGCCTTTCAACTGCGCCAGCGCGTCGTCAAGGATACAGAGGTTTATCGTTTAGTGCACGGCGAGGGGGATGGAATGCCATCCATAATTGTTGACCGATACGGAGGTGTTCTTTGTCTGCAAACCCTCAGTCAGGGGGCCGATCAGATCAAGCCACTTTTGAAGGAGCTATTGCTGGATCTGCTAGCGCCTCAATCTGTAGTGGAACGAAATGACAGCAAGGTCAGGGAGCTTGAAGGTTTACCTCAGCAGGTTTCACTTCTACATGGCGCTGATCCGGGAGAAATCGTTTGCTACGAAAACGATCTACGTTTTTACTATCAACCGGTGAGTGGGCAGAAAACCGGAGCTTTCCTGGACCAGAGAGAAAACCGGGTCTGCGTTCGAAATTTAGCTCGCGGCAGAGCTTTGGATTGTTTTTGTTATGCGGGATCCTTTGCGATTCAGATGGCTCACAGTTGTGACGACGTGGAAGCCTTGGACATCTCGGAAACCGCCCTGCTGGCAGGTCGGCGCAATGCCCAACTGAACCACCTTGAAAATATCCATTTTGAAAAGGAAAACGTCTTCGACCGCCTGAAGCTTTATGTCCATCTGAAAAAACGCTTTGACACGATCGTATTAGATCCTCCCGCCTTCGCCAAAAATCGAGCCCATATCGAATCCGCCTTGAGAGGCTATAGGGAAATAAATCTCAGAGCTATGAGTTTGCTCAATGCGGGGGGAGTATTGGTCACTTGCAGTTGTTCCCAGCTCATCGATGAAACCACCTTCCTGAACTTGTTGACCCAAGCCGCCGCTGATGCCAAGCGCAAGGTCCAGGTCATCCAAAAACGCACCCAGAGTCAGGATCATCCCTTTCTACTCGCTATGCCAGAGACTTACTATCTAAAATGTTTACTTTTGAGGATACTGGAATGAGTCTCGAGCGATGAAGTGCGAGTAAAGTCCTCATCAATTTGAGAAATATGGAGGGGGCACTTTGACAAGCGGGGACTCAGATTTTATTATCTGCTTGTACTAAATCTCAATAGGAGGGTTTTCAAACCATGACCTTAGCAAGATGGGATCCCTTCAGGGACCTGGTAGCATTGCAGGATCGGATGAACCGTCTTTTTGATGAATCAGTTCGCAATGTCAGGACTGGCGACGAAGCTCTAAGCTCTGCCACTTGGAGCCCGGCGGTCGATATCTATGAAACAGCTAATGAAGTAGTTGTTAAAGCTGAGCTGCCTGAAGTCAATCAAAGCGATATAGACATTCAAGTGGAGAATAACACTTTGACTCTGCGAGGGGAGAGAAAGTTTGACAAGGAAACAAAACAGGAGAACTTTCATCGGATAGAACGTGCTTATGGTGTCTTTTCTCGCTCTTTCACTCTTCCCAGCACCGTCGACCAGGAAAGGATTAAAGCAGATTATAAGGATGGGATTCTTAGAATCTCTTTGCCAAAGCGAGAAGCGAGCAAGCCAAAACAGATTAAAGTGGCCATCTCCTGAACGAAACGGGAAGTTGAGGGTCGGGGAAGTTTTCTCTTTTGACAAACTGAAACCTCGATATTAAAAAATGGGAGTGTAAGACGGCTGAACGCCTTGCGGAAGTTTGTCCCAAGAAGGTGTTCTGATGAGGCCTACTAAATCTTTTAGGGAGGTGTTTGACGATGTTGTCACTTTCTAGAAGTTTATTTGATGATTTCTTTTCCCTGCATCGGGAATTGGATAATCTTTTTGAAAAGAGTTGGGGACCTGCGGCTAGACTCCTCCCCACTTTTGGGCAAGCGGCTGATTTCTATCCCGAGGTCGAAAGCTACACAAAGGATGGGAAGGTGGTCTATCGGCTGGCGATTCCCGGTATCGACCCCCAGAATGTGGATCTTTCGATCGTCGGCAATCAGGTCACCGTGAAAGGTGAACGGAGCAGCCCAGCGGAAGTTAAAGACGAGGACTGGTACGTCCGGGGATTTCGCTACGGGCAATTTGAAAGAACGTTTACTTTGCCGGAAGGTGTCGAAACGGACAAGGTGAACGCCAGCTTTACCAATGGGGTACTGGAGATCTCGGCGCCCGTGGCTAAGGCTCACCTGCCGCGACGGATCGAGGTCAAACAGCTAAGCACCGGTGAGCAGAAGCCGCAACTGAAAGCCAGCGCTTAATTTTTTGCGGAAACATTTGGCGGCAGTCATGCCGGCGGAGATGGAGGAGCCTTAAGCTCTTCTGTCTCCTTTTTTTTGCACAAGGCCAGTTTGAAATTTGAGCCTGGATGCTCTATGATGCTTAGGAAATCTATGGAAAAGGATTAGTGGGAGATGGCTGAAAGAAACCTCGACCAGGAACAGAATACAGTGGAAAAACCCAACGAAGGGCAACCGATACCGATCAAATTGAAAACCAAGAATGAGGAACCTATCCGTGTCACTGACAAACGATTTTGGGTTCAACCGGAGAACGAAAGTAACAGAGGGGAAACCTCGTTTTCTTTGAAGCCCAGCTACGTTGAGGAGTTGGAAAAGAAGCTTTCAGATTCGCAAAAGCGCCTGGATGAATTGATCGCCGCTTACCGAGCCTTGAAGGTCGATACGGCTGCCGAGACACAAAAGGCCCGCGAGAGAATTCAGAACGAGTACAACAAGCGGCTGGTTCAGGCCAGGGCAGATGTGGCCAGGAAATTCATTAATGTCCTGGAAAATTTGGACCGGGCACTCACTGCCACACAGGAGAGCAAGAATTTCGAGAGTTTGCTAGAAGGAGTCAAGCTGATTCGGAATCAATTCAATACCGCCCTTTCTGACCTTGGACTCGAGGAGATTAAGGTGAAAGGGGAGCCTTTCAATCCAGAAATTGCTGAAGCGGTTCAAACAGCAGAAGTAGAGAATGAAGCTGAGGACAACTTGGTACTCGAAGTGATCAGTAAAGGATATCGAATCAATGACACCCTGGTTCGACCTGCTCAGGTAAAGGTAGGAGTCAGCAAAGCTCCGATTCCGGAATCGGCGGCTTCTTAAGCTGGTATTGACTTATATTATTGGCTTGAAACTAGGTTAGGAGTCGAGGTTGCCGAAGATGCAGCCACTCTAGAAAACCTGATGCAATTTCCTCCCTCCCTTTTGGCAAAAAGGAGGGCTTGGTCGGCCGCGTTAAGAAGTTCATCGGCAGAGCAGAAGTTTTTCTCTTCATAGCTTGCCACACCCATGCTAACGGTTAGTCTCAGAGGCGGATCCGCCAAATCGTACGCTTCCTTTTCGATCAAACGCAGGAGCTTGTCTGCCATGGCCATAGACTTCTCCTGATTGGCCTCCGGCAAAACCAGCACGAATTCATCCCCCCCAAAGCGGCACTTCATATCGCTGGCTCTGGAATATCTGATCAAAAGTTCTCCGAGTCGTTCCAAGACCGAATCTCCACAGAGGTGCCCATATTGATCATTGACTCCTTTGAATTTGTCAATGTCCAGAAAGACACAGCCCAAGCTTCGGCTATAGCGGTCACTGCGTTCGAACTCTTGATAGAGTTGAGAGTAGAAGTGGCGTCGGGTACTCAATCCAGTCAGGCAGTCAGTGTTTGCCACGCGAACCAATTCCAGCAGGAGCCGCTTATTCTCCATACGGAGTTTCTGTTTTTCCAAAGCTTTGAGTATTGCCGCTTTTAATTCAAAAAGCTTCACCGGCTTAAGCAAATAATCATGGGCCCCGTTTTGCAACGACGTGACAGCAGGTCTAGCCTTGTCAGGTAGTTCGCCTGTTAGCAAAATCACCTCGACTAGCTCATTGGCCTCCTTTACTTTTCTAAGTATCTCGAAGCCTGAAACGTAAGGCATGACAATGTCCGTGATGACCAAGTCAAAGTCACCAGTGCTAAAGACATCCATCGCCTTTTCCGGCTGGAAAATCGCGACCACATTGAACTCACTTTGAAGACCCAATTCAAGCATGTTAAGAACATTGGCGTCATCATCGATGATCAAAATGCTCGCCTTTTCATTTGGTAGACTCATGGCTGATTTTCCTGGATACGGGATCTCCCGCATTAATGACTCGCGAATCGTGACTGTGAAGCTACGTGGCTTTTCGGCAACCCCTCCCAAGGGAATTAGCTGTTTCGCGACTGTGATGGGTCAGCAAGCTTCGTGCAGATACAGGCCCAATGGTTTTTGAAGAAACACGTCCTGCTCCCCCAAGAATCCAGTCTGTAAAGGTCGAGGCCCTATGCGAGTCGGGTAAAAGAAGTCGGGATCGGATAGCATCGAGGAGAAATTCTTTCGGAGCGCTCAAGAATTCGAAGGGGATTCCAATCCTTTTCCTTCGACCAGCCTGATGAATTCGTAGACTAGCTCAGGATCCCGCCATCCTTTCCTGGCTTCATCCTTCATCTGGTCGAAAACTTTAGTCATGGAATAGGGAGGTTTGTAAGGTCGCCGTGAACAGAGAGCATCAAAGACATCAACGGTCTGCAGAACACGGGCAGTTACGGGGATGGATTCGCCTTTTAGACCTTCAGGGTAACCACCCCCATCCCAGCGTTCATGGTGATATCGAATGATAGGGAGAACTTGCTTAAAAGAGCGTAAGGGACGGCAAATACGCTCCCCAATCACGGTATGCTGCCGCATCACCTGCCATTCTTCTTCTGACAGGGGATGGGGACTGAGCAAAATCGAGTCAGGCACTCCCAACTTGCCGATGTCATGAAGGATTCCTCCACGTTTCAAGGCTTTCAGCGAATCTTGATCAAGTCCCAATTTTGCTCCCAGTTTAGTCGAATAGTTGGCCAATCTCTCACAATGTCCATTGGTATTGGGGTCTTTAGCCTCTACCCCCAAGGCCATGCTGAATAGCACGGTTTCGGAATTTTCCAGTTCATCAGTAATTTGCTTCAAGCGCAGCAAGGAACGCACCCGAGCAGCAAATTCAGCCAGGTTAAAAGGTTTATTCAGAAAATCATCCGCTCCCAATTCAATACCCTTGATCTTGGCATCCAGTTCCTGGAGAGCCGTGATCATCACCACCGGAACCAATTGGGTTTTTTCGTTGGTTTTTAAGCGATGGCAAACTTCATAGCCATCCATTTCCGGCATCATCACATCCAGCAGAACCAGGTCGGGCTCACACACAAGGGCCTTCTCGAAGGCGTCTTTGCCGTTGGTTGCGGTGATCACCTGACAACGACTGGAGTGCAAAATGTCTTTGATGAGCTCCAAGTTTTGTGGCTGGTCATCCGCCACTAGCACTATGAAATTGCGATCAAAGCCCTTAAAAACATCCATGATGACTCCTGAATTTCAGTTTGCACCAGGATTCCCCTAGCTTAGCATAAGTAGCGACATTATAAAGAAAATCGGCCCTCAAAGGTGGAACCGATATGGGGCTGAATGTGGAAACTTCTTCAGTCCAAGACAGTTTAGTAGGACTTATCGACTGAAGCCCTCGCGGAGCTTAGCGGGCACAATAGGAGAAACACTGACGAGTAAAACGAACCGTGGCACCTCTGTATATTAGCATGGCGACAGAAACAATGCCCCGGAATTCGGACCTGGACTGCTAGTCTGCATGCGGCTACACTGGCGGCACGCAAGGTGACAAGAAAACAAGTATAAACCAAACTTATGGTGGATTGAGCAAAAAAACAATTTGGTCGAGACCGTTAGCGGAGATTCGTTCGTATTAGCAGGCAGGAGGCCAAGAATATTTGGAAGAACTCTTTCAAGAGATCGAGCAGTGTTTAGAGGAAATGATCCGACTTCAGCGAGAAAAAGTCTTTATGATCGCGATTAAACTGAACTCTTCTATTACGCGGGATGACCTTTTCAATCCCCAGGACTTTGTAGAACTGGAGCGGAGCGGGCTTTTCAACTTTGAAGATGGAATTCTAGCGGGATTGATGAGCGCCCAAATGGCGTTAAGGGCAAATGTATTCAGTAAACATCGGCGCTAGGGGCAAAGCATTCATTGTGTCCCTCAGCAATCCTGTATGATGGGGAGGCATTTCAACGACTCTGAGAAGCTCTGCGTCACCTACGATCATGATCCTCTGACTCGCGATGTGGAGCGTTCAAGAGTCGTGCGCGGATACGATGCTTCGTTCCTAGGGGCAGGGGCTTTGCCAGATGACGTGGCCGACAAAGAATGGGCCCATGGACTGAATGTATTCGGCGGTTTGGCGAGTCTTGCGCATGGATTGAATGACATGAGACAGAGGATAGAGTTCCCGGCCAATGAGGCCGATGATGAATTCGTTGTCGCGAGCATCGAGTCCGTGGCAGGCGAGACGGATATCGTGGGCCAGGTCTGCTTCTCCGTAGGCCCGTCCTATCATGGCGTGCTCCCGCAGAATGGCTCCTTGTTCCTGATGAGGAAGTTTGGCAAAGGCTCCGGTCCTTCGCAATGGGTACCAAACGGCCCAGGGCCACGCAGGATTGAAAGCAGTACGCCTGGGCTTTCGAAGTAACCAATCTTCCAAATCCTGCTCGTAACCGGTTGAATAGGTGCGCCCGAGCATCGTATATTCCGGTTTCTGCATCAACGATTGAAAGGGCGCAGTATTAAGCAGCTCGCGCAAGGTAGTCACAAAGAAAGCCGGGTCTTCGTGCACCGCCAGGATGGCTACTCCTCTGGGGTCGTTTGCATCCCGGTAGAAGACGCCTTCCAACTCGCTCTGCTTGATTTCATTGACTAGCTTTTTAGTATCCGTACATCCCGCGAAAACCTCAAGTTGCATAAACAGCCGCCCGTTGAGAGTCTGTTTAGTGCCGTCTCGATCAGTGCCTCGCTCATGAAGATCGATTTGTGTTTCAGAGCCTTGATTCATAGTGTGCCTGACCAATGTTCGTCTGCCAAGTGCATTATCCTCGCAAAATTCCTCAGCTATTGCAACCTCTAGCCTTTATAGGCCAAGCCCTGTTTGTCGCAAGGTGGTGGTTACCTAGACCCGGGCTGCGATGCGTGATGAAGTAAATAAGTCATGGCATTGTAACGGCCTTCCTGCGAGCAGGCAAGGGTTGCTCCAGAACGCTTCTACATAGCAATGACCTCGGCGATTCCTCAAGAACGCCCATCCTTCGGATTACTGACAAGATTGTGTCCCGCCTGTCGGTATAGGTTTTTCCGGGGTCTCAGGAACAGTCTCAGGATCTCTTCTGGCTGTTTATCAACTCTTGTAGACGGGCCACTTCCTCATGAAACTTCTGTTGGCGTCGTGAAATGCTGAAGACATAGCCAAAAAGCACAACCCAAACGGCTGTATAGGCGGCAAAAAGGTAAGTCATCGGACCTCCATTCCTTGGGTTTGCAACTGGCGTTGGAGCGTCTCAATCACGTCGCCGGCTCGCTCCAACTCGCAACGCATTCGCCAAAGATAAAAGTACAAAAGAGTAAATGCGGCCAGGGTGATGCAGAGTGTTAGTGCCATCCTTGCATCTAGGCCAGAGCCAGCTCCTCCAGCGATGACAGGAGCTGGATGTTGCGTGCGCCACCAGCGATTAGCCATATAGACAATGGGAGTATCCACTGCCGCCAGAATTCCAAAGACCGCCGAAAGCTTGGCCCTTTGAGCCGGGGAGTCCACCACCCGCCGCAACATTTGGTATCCCAGTAAGATTAGCCAAAGTAAGAAAAAGGAAGTTAGTCTCGCTTCCCAGGTCCACCAGATCCCCCAGACAGGCTTGGCCCAAAGTATGCCAGTGATTAGACCGATAGTACCAAACAGCGCCCCCAATTCAGCTGCCGTGGCAGCTCGGATGTCCCACTCCCGGCGCTCTTTCAGCAGAAATAAAATGCTGCAAAGAAAGACGAAAAAAGTGGCCAGGAAAGTAGTCCAGTTGGAAGACACGTGAAAGTAAAAGATGCGTTGGACTTCACCAATAAATCCCATAGTCCGCTCCGTGGGTGCGAAAATGAAGATGGCATAGAGGGCTATGAGCATTGCAATGAAGGTAGACAGCGCATGAACTCTTATCAATTTCATATCGATACTCCGGATTCTTTAACTTGATCCCTCAGAACCTCTGACTTCAGTTTGAAATCCTGGCGTCGCAAACGTCTTACCCATCACTCTTCCAGCACAAAATCAAACAGCAACAGCGGCAACGTGATAAAGATGACATCGAAGACGACAAGAAACCTGACCCAGAACGTCAATGATTCACCGGGAGGATCAGTGAGAATAGCAGCCGTCGATTCCACGGCTCCTATGACGACTGGCAATGCAATCGGCAGAAGCAGGATCGGTAGTATTACATCGCTCATGCGCGTGTTCATGGAAACCGCGGCCAGGATGGTTCCGACTGAAGCAAAGCCAAGAGTGCCCAGCAGCGTGATGGCCACCATCCAACCCCAACGGGGCAGGAGACTGAAGTTGAAGAAAAGCGCAAAGCAGAATAGGATTATGCTCTCGGCCAGCAGCATAAACACAAGGTTTGCCAGCATCTTGCCCAAGTAAATCGCACCCCAATCAACCGGAGCCAGCATCAGACCTTGCAAGGAGTCGTTTTCCCGTTCGCCGGCAAAAGCTCGATTCATTCCCAAAATTCCGGCAAAAATGAAGGTCATCCAAAGCAGTCCAGGGCCGAATTTTTCCGCTTCCAAGCTATCGGGTTCAAAGGCGAAATGGAACATCAGAATAACCAACAACCCGAAGATCAGCATGGAAGTGAGGACATCCTTGGTGCGATATTCGGTGAGGATGTCCTTCCATAAAATAGCGCCAACCTGGTTAAGAAAGTTCACCCTTTCTCTCTCTCAGGAACTGTTTATATCTCTCGCGAACGATGGCATAGTCTCCAGTCAATTCTTCTTCAATTTTACCTCTCTCAAGAAAAACCCAGCGATTGACTCCGCTGAGCCCTTGCTCCAGGTCATGAGTGGCCATCACGACAGTTTTGCCCGAGGTTACAAAGGTCTTCATCCACTGCGTTAGCAACTCAGCAGCCTCTAGATCGAGCCCAGAAAACGGTTCGTCCAGCAACAGAATTTCCGGGCGGTGCAATGTCGCACGGGCAATGGCAAGCCTTTGTTGCATGCCACGGGAGAAACCCAACACTTGGCGATCGGCGCTTCGTTCTAAACCTACCCAGCAGAGGGCTAAGCCGCGCGAAGAATCGCAAATTTTCACGCGCCGTCAAGTGTCTGTAGAGATAGCTGCTGTGGGCTACGAAGCCGAGGCGCTGCCGCACTGCTTCGGAGTCGTGACGAATGTCGAAGCCGCAAACTTCGACTTTGCCAGAGTTGGGTTTCGCCATTCGGGCCATCACCCGCAGCAGTGTAGACTTACCAGCACCGTTGCGCCCTAGCAAGACCATGAAGTCTCCGGAGCGAACAGTAAGGGTTATACCCTCCAAGGCAACGGTGCGCCCAAACCATTTCTCCACCTTCTCGATTTGGACCACTGCGTTAGGCCTGAGGTCCATGAATACCTTTCCGAGAAGCTCCTGTCTTGTTGGTGTGGCGGGTTCGTTGACGCAAGGCATAAAGTATGGTCAATACAAAAAAAACACCAAAAGCCCCCAAGATAATTTCTTTCTTTTCAAAAACTGGATTGGGAAGACGAACCACTTGCATCTGAGGCTCGCTGCTTTCACTGTCACGGCTAGCGTCATCACTCTCGGAAACCTTTGGAGCTTCCCCAATGATCTTGATGTCGAGAAATTCTCCTTTTCGAATACGTTTCACTTGGTACATAGCTGCCTGCGTGCGCGAGTCTTTCCCGGCAGACTGGACACCATCGCCAGAGACCTGAAGGTCAGCGGGCAAAATCAAAACTCTAGCGGTGCTGGTTCCATAAAAAAGACGATGCTTCAATTCCCGCTGGCTTGAGTTGAAATTGACTCGATATGAGACGCGAACCTCGTTGACGCCCGGCTTCATCGGATATGAAATAAAGTAACCGCCGCCGCTCTTGGGGGTGGGTGTCTGGGGCAAAGGAATTCCCGCCAACCCCACCACCACCACATTCAGCTCGTCCGTCACTTCTGGTGGAGTATCGAAGAAGAACGTTCCTTGCGGGCTGACCAAAGTCTTCTTGGGGGTTGTTTCATTGACTACCAAGTACTGTTGCTGGACGAGCAAGGCATTGGCACTGGCCTGAGCGAGCATCACGGGCATAGAGACTTGGATGTCCTCTGTTCTCTGTGTTGGCTCGTAGATAGTCAAGGTGACGGGCTTCTCCATTTCCTCATGGGAGGCGACGGATAAATTGTAGTTAACCCCGTGATAGAGGACTCGGAGAAGCAGATGAGGGGTTTGAGAATTTTCAACGGCAGAAAACGTAAAGGAGCCGTCAGAGCCACTCTCGATCTCAGAAGCGGTCTTCATGCCTTCGCCGAGCGTCAGGAGCTCCACTTTCTGGTGAGGCGCAGGCAGATTGGTAGTTCCGTTAATGACACGGCCTTGAATTGTTTGCTGAGCGAGGGTGGGAGAAGCGTATAAGAGGCAAGCCAGGCTGATAAGAAATCTTACTAAGCGTGAAGGAGAAATGCAAAAAGCAAAAGACAAAAATACTTCTTCCTTTTTAATTTTTGGGGTTTCCTTGTTTCTTGGATTTCTTACCGCTCTTCAAAACGGCGACCACTTGGGGTTTGCCAGGTTTTTCCAGCGTCTCCGGCTTGATAGCCTCAATCCTGCTGATCACTTCGTAGACTTCTCTGGAATAATCGTCGCGTAATCGCTGATAATCCTCCTCAGACAATTTACCCATTTTGTATTCGAATTCGAGGTCCTTCATGTTTTCGTAGACGGTCTGCTTCTTTCGCAGCAACCGCTTTAGAGAACCGGGACTGCCTTCCAGATCAAAATAGAATGGGCTGCCACTGCCGGCTAGCAGAGGACGAAGAATAAAAAAAAGTGCCACAGCCGTTATCAGCGCGCAAACCAGAACAACCGAAGTCATCCGTTGAAATCTCCCAGAATCTATAAATCTAAATCCTTCAATTCGCGCTCAATCTGCTTTTGATAGGTTTCTGGAATAGACCCATCCGGCCCGATTCCAGGTGCCATAGAGACTTTGCGACGAAGCCAAGTTCTGATCAGCGCATAGATGAAAATAAACCCAGTGAGCAAAGCGAAAAAAGGAAGCGTCCAAGCAACGAGGTCAAAGCCCTCTGCGGGAGGCGCTGGTAAGATCACCTTGCCATATTTGACGACAAAGTCATTGACGATCTGTTGTTCGTTCATTCCCTGTTTCAGCTTGCTTGCAATCGCTTCTCGCAACGGAGTAGCCGACCCGCAATTCAGCATAGGACAAGAAGACACTTGGTTATTACACGAACCACACTGGCAGGCGAATCTCTCGGCGACCTTCTTGACTTCCGGCGTCATAATCTCGGCCGGCAAAGACGAGCTCAATAAAAACAGCATCAACAAAGCAAGTCCGGAAGCCCTTCCCAGAAGGCACATGAAGGGACGCTTGATGTTATGTCTTTCCGATGAGTTTAAACTCAATGAACCTTTGCTTCCTCTGGCCAAAAATCTCGTCATCGAAGAACTGAAAAGAGGATCACCGACCAGACTAAGTCCTGTGTTTCGCAATTACGCTCACGCACTTTCCCGACTCCTTTGAGGTCATGCTCGTTTTCATTAGCCCCGTGCTTCAGCGCGGGGTAAAGAGGCCACATCTTTCTGGGGAAGAACACGACAAAAGCCCCCCGCGCTGAAGCACGGGGCTAATGAAAAACAAATTTTCCAAGGCCCTCTGACACCACACCGTCACTGTATTTTTGAATCGGTGTACTACGCCTTTGCAAGCTCTTCGACTTCTACTTTTTCAGAAACCTTCGACCTAGCCATGCCTTGCTTACTGGGTATCAGGCAAATCACCGTGCCCAAGACAAAAATAATTCCACCGATCCATACCCACGAAACCAGCGGATTTAAGTAAGCATGGAAAACGGGTTTGGAATTATCTTTCTCAATTCCCGAAAAGACGAGGTACAGGTCTTCGTTCAATCCGGACCGCAAGGCCACTTCGGTGGTGGCCGTGTCGCTGGTTTTGTAGTAACGCCTCTCGGGGAGGAGCGTATCCACCAGCGTACCGTCTTTGTAAACGGTCATCAGAGCAGTAGCCGACTGATAATTAGCATTATTGGCGCTTTTGATCTGTTCCAAGGTGAGGGTGTATTTTCCCAGACTGAGCGAATCACCCGGAACCATTTCCTTTTGTGCCTCCTTATTGAATCCGGCGCCCGCCAAGCCAACGAACAGGCAGACCATCCCCAGGTGCACGATATATCCGCCATAGCGGCGGGTGTTTCGGAACGTCAAAATCCAGAGCGATTCCAAGTAACCTTCACCTTGTTTGCGACGAGCATTGGCTCCCCGATGAAACTCGGAAATAATGGTGCACACAACAAAAACAGACAGCATGAGGCATACTGTGGAGTAAAAATGCCGCATTCCGAAGGTGAAAAAGATCAGGCCCATAACAAGGGATAAGACCACGGGCAGGGTGAAGTTCTTTTGCAAGCTGCGAAACGAGGTTTTCCGCCAAGCCAACAACGGCCCCACGCCAGTTAGAAATAAGAGGAAGAGTCCCACCGGTATGTTTATTTTATTGAAGAAGAGAGGGCCCACAGATCTCTTCTCTCCCTGCAACGCCTCAGAAATGATTGGGAAAAGTGTTCCCCAGAGCACCGCGAAGCCTGTCGCCAGTAAGATGAGGTTGTTGAACATAAAGCTGCTTTCACGGGAAACCACTGAGTCGAGTCGATTTTCGCTCTTGAGAGAATCCAGGCGAGTCAAAAGAAGATAGAGAGAGAGAGACAGCAAAAGAAGCAGGAAGCCGGTAAAGTAAGGTCCTATGGGGGACTGGGCAAAGGCATGGACCGAGGAAACAATACCGCTGCGGGTCAAGAAAGTCCCGAAAATGCAGAGCAAGAAAGTTGACAGAATCAGGATCATGTTCCAGACCTTCATCATGCCTTTGCGCTCTTGCATGATGACCGAGTGCAGAAAGGCGGTTCCGGTCAACCATGGCATCAAAGAAGCGTTTTCGACCGGATCCCAGCTCCAGTAGCCACCCCATCCCAGAACGACGTAGGCCCATTTGGCTCCCAATAAAATGCCCGTTCCTTGAAAGAGCCAGGGAACCATCATCCAGCGCCGGGTTGTCCGAATCCATTCTTCATCCAATTCGCGGGTAATGAGAGCCGCCACAGCAAAGGCAAAAGGAACCGTGAAGCCCACGTAACCCGTATAAAGAATGGGCGGATGAATCACCATCGCCCAATATTGCAGCGCTGGATTCAAACCGTTCCCATCCATGGGGGCAAAAGGCATCGCAGGACCACCGGCCCGGGAAACCCCAATCAGGTCGAAGGGGTTGGCAACGAAGTTGTTCAAAAGGAGGAAAAACGTGGACACCATAGAGATCGCCATGACGACATAAGGCATCAAGGTCCGGTTCTTCTTTCGATTGAGCAGAACCGTGACCAAAGAGTAGATACTTAATATCCAACACCAAAACACGAGGGAGCCCTCCTGTCCTCCCCAGAGCGCTCCAATCTTGTAATACCAGGGCATAGCGCGGTTACTATGACTAGCCACATACTGAAGGCTAAAATTACCAACATTGAGCTCGTACCATAGTGTGCATACGGTTAAGGTCACCAGGACGCAGACTGCAACCATCGATCTTTCGGCGGTGTCCACCAGGCGGCGATGTCCGACCTTGCCGCCTAGGAACGAAGCCACCATGGCATAACAGGACAAGCAAAATGCGAAGAGCAGACAAAACTGCCCGATATTACTGACGATTACTTCCATGATTAAGGCGCTCCAAATATTCGGTCATTCCAGTATCGAAGCAGCTGCCCGTCACCCGGCCCGGTGAACGCTTATCAAGCGTTCACCGCTCTCCCCTGGGGAGAGCCATGGGAGCTTTGAGAAAGCTCCCTGGGTGAGGGGTGGCGGTATAGATTACTCGCTACTTCTTACCCACGTTGCCATAGGTAGCTTCGTATTTTGAAGCACACTTGGCTTGAATTTTAGTGGCTTCGAACTCGCCGTTACGGACTAAGTGGCCTTCGGCTAATGCCTGGGCCCCGTCTTTGAAAGTATCCGGTAGAAGGTCTTTTCCCACGTACCTGATGGGAAGAATTTCTCCCTTTTGCTCCAACTTGAAATTGATGGCACTGGAAGTTCTTTCAATGCTTCCCGCCACGACATTTCCAGCCACCCTCAGACGTTTGCCGTAGGCATTATGATTCATTGCCTTCAATTCATCTACCGTCTTGTAATAGGCCAGACTTTCGTCAAAGCTGCTAAATCCTATCCAGGCAATGGAGACGACAACGATGAGAGATCCGATAAGGAATTTTACCTTTCTTTTGTCCATAGAATCTTCCGTTTTCTTGGCTGTAAAGCGAAATTGAAACACGCATTAACATTTTCCCTATTTTAGCATCGCCGGAGAATTTCACAAAGAGGCGAAGTTACGAAACTTAAATACCGCCCGAACGCATGCCGCGGTAGAATAAACACAAAGTCACAAGCGCCTCATAAATAGATAAGAATCAATGATGGATTTTTCCTGCAATGACAGTTTGAATCACATGGAAATCCTCATCCAAAATTACACAGTCGGCATCCTTTCCGACTTCTAGGCTGCCCTTTCGATCAGCCACTCTTAAGAAGCGCGCCGGATTGATCGTTGCCATGGCAATGGCTTCGCGGCGTGTCAGACCCATCAGGTTGAGCGCATTGCGAACCATGACATCCATGGTCACAACACTGCTGGCAAAACTACTCAAATCCATCATAAGCGCTTCGCCGTTCTTAACCCGGGCTTTCTGCCCATGTTTTGGGCCGAAGGTATAAACCCCGTCTGGCATACCAGCTCCCCGCATAGCATCGGTCACCAAGCAAACTCGATCCACACCTTTGGCACGCACGGTAAGCCGTAATAATTCGGCTGGAAGATGCCGACCGTCTGCGATAAGTTCCGTGGTGATTTCATCTCGCTCCAAAACGGTCTCAACACAACCTCCTTCGCGATGGGGAGGATGGGGGCGAGAAACACTGGACATGGCACAGTACATATGCGTGGCATGCACCATTCCATGATCCACTGCCTTCATTACTTCACGGTAGGTCGAATCAGTGTGGCCGCCCGATATGCTGATGCCGCGCAGCGACCAGTCACGAATTAGCTCCAAAGCCCCTGAGAGTTCAGGCGCAATGGTTATATGTTTGATTTGATCTTGATACTCTAAGAGCTGCTCCCACTCGGCCTTCTCTGGGTTTCGCACAAACTCCTTCAGATGGCAACCGCGTTTAGCCATCGAAAGATAAGGTCCCTCAATGTGAGCCCCCAGGATTTGTGCCCCTTCCACGGGGTGCATTTGAACTTCCCTGACGCTCTGCAATCAGTCGCAGTGGTGGCCAATAGCCCTGTGGTACCCCCTTGGGCGTGATAGCGGCAGATGGTCTCGAAATCCTGACGAGTCGCATCCATAAAATCGCTTCCAGCGCCCCCGTGAATATGGATGTCTATGAAGCCAGGCGTAATGAACTTTCCCTGGATACTAACGGTCTCCACTCTTTCGTTGATAGGAAAACGCTGGCGGGGGCCTACATAAGCAATTTGGTCCTGATCGAAGACGACTGCTGAATTAACAATTTCTTCAAAAGGAGTGATAGCTGTCCCTCCGACAAATGCCAGTTTCTTGGTGTTCATGGTCAACGCCCTTCGTTTCGCCAAGGTCTGGGGGAAGGCATGGGTTTTCTCTTAGCTGTGTTGGAAACACTCGGCGGACATTTCCTACGACCCAAACGAGACGGTCTCATCTGAGAGAATCGGAAAGGCTTCATGACGGGGAGATCCAACCGAAAAGATCAACTTGAAAAATTCAGCCACGTGATAGCCGCCAGCAAAGACAGGGACACTAAGGCGCATTTCCAGATCGGTCTTGATCCAATCATCCAGAAAAAGGCCCTGCTCACCTGTCATGGATTCCGACGGAACCACCAGGAAGTCCCCGTGGAGTTGATCCTTTACCGCAGCAAAGATGTCACTCCCGGTTAAGAGCCCTGCCACGGTGATTCCTTTACCAAAATAGAGGTTCTCCGCGGGTAAGCATTGGAGATCGACCTTAAGCTTGGAATTGATCTGATCTACGCAGCCCTTCAGTGTAGGATAAAAAATTCTACCCGTGACCACGGTTCCACGAACGCTGACCCGCCGGTTGTGCTTCCATTTCTTACCCAGGGCCAGGGCGAATTCGTCGAGAAAAGTACGAACCATGCCAACGCCATTTTCCACCAGCGGGAACTCTCCGTAATGAGATCGCGGAGGAATCGGGTGTTCAGCCAGGATATAGAATTCATCGCCAAGGAAACAAAATGGAGTTCCATAAGTTCCTAAGTTCTGTTGCTGGATTGCTGAAACGTGCTCGATGGTTCTCCGGGCGTAGTCCAGATCGACCGGCCTCAACTTGGGAAGACCTTTGCGGTGATCGGTCAAGCCAACCGGAACAATGGAAACGGTCAAAACGCTGGGATAAAAATGCACGAGGTCCGCGATGCTTCGCTCCAGATGAATACCATCATTGATGTCAGGCATGAGAACGATTTGAGTGTGAACCTTTATGCCACCTTCGATCAACCTTCGCATATTTCCCAACAGGTCGTCGGGCCTGCGATTTTGGAGCAAATATTGCCGAAGCCCTACTTCGGTGGCGTGAACCGAAACGTATAGAGGGGACAGACGCTGTTCGAAGATTCGTTGAAAATCGCTTTCCGAAAGATTCGTCAAGGTGAGGTAATGACCAAACAAGAACGAGAGGCGAAAATCTTCGTCCTTCACTCTGAGGGTGCGACGAACCTGTTTCCCCCGCGGAAGTTGATGAACGAAGCAAAAGATGCAGTTGTTTTTGCATAGGCGGGTTTGAATGCCCTCCAGTTCAATGCCGAGGTCCTCCTCCTCGTCTTTTTCGATATCTATTTCCCAAAGCTCGCCGGAAGTCTTGGCTACTCGCAATACCAGTTCGCGCTCAAATAACGTAACTACATAACGATAGTCGAGAACATCTTCAATTACACGATCATTGATCCCCAAAAGCCGGTCTCCGGCTTCGATTCCTACTTCATGGGCAATTGAGCCCTGTTCTACTGCCTGGATCAAAACACCTGCTGGTACTTGCATCAAGACTGGAGAAGCTCCTCGTCTCTGAAATCAAAGTTGGATGAAGATTCTCTGGCTGCTAACCAGCAGCAGCGCTGCTTTCGGACACCATTTTCTTTCCGCGATAGACATAGTGCAACCCCGAAAACACGGTAACGGCGCCCGTAATTAGGTACAGCAGATACAAGAGCTCTGGAGTCATAAATCTGTAATTAAGAAACAGGACGACAACGATTGTGAGGATTTGAAAACAGGTTGTCGCCTTACCATAAATCGAGGGGGAAAAATTGCGATGGCCAGTACTTATGATGATAATAAGTGCACTGGCAATGAGAATGACATCGCGGCTGATCACCAGAATGGTCAACCACAAGGGAACCACATTGGGTAGTCCCAACCCCCTGATGGAGAGCACGACAAAGGATGATGTCAGCAAAAGCTTGTCTGCGATAGGGTCAAGATAAGCCCCCAAGGAAGTCTTTTGTTGGAGCAACCGGGCCATCAATCCGTCCAATCCATCCGTCACACCCGCCAGAATGAAAATGGAAAAGGCCCAGCCCAAGTGATTGTATACCACCAGGATCACAAAAATGGGAATGAATACCATCCTCAAGATGGTTATCTGATTGGCGGGGGTGAGAATACGAGTTGCCATGAACGTATTGTCTACGGTGTCTGAAAATAGCAGAAACGACAAATCATAACGAACGCCCGAAATCGATGTCAAATGCTTTTAGCCAGTTGACTTTGAATTGAAAATCTGGTGAGATGGATTTGTTATGGAATTGCTTAGTAGGTGGGGGAACTGTCTTATATTGGTGATGACAGTGGTTGTGTTCCCTCAAACTGGGGCAACCGGTGTTCTTCAACTTCAGCCCCATTCAAAACCTTGGCCCGCCGGCGCCAGCGGTATGGTGAATATCAGTTTGGTTATCAAAGAGGGATTCAAGATCCCTAAGAGACCACTACCGAGGATTCAAATAGATTCGGCGCCAGACTTTGAAATCAAGGGTGAGTTAAATTTTATTGAGGAAGAACGGGGAAAAGACCCTGAATATTTTAATTCCTTCAAGCCCTTGGTCATCCAGGTCAAGGCGGCAGACTCAACCAAGCCAGGTAGATATTCCTTAGGGGGGAAGTTCGTCTATTTTTATTGTTCGGATAAAGATAAATACTGCGGTCGCGCGGTCGAAAGCGTTCAGATACCCGTTGAAATTCTGGCCAAGAAGTAAAAAAGGAGGGCCTAGCCGCTATTTGTCAATCTCAGTCAGAAGCGGCCGGTCTAAACCATGCAACTTAGGAATCTGGTGGTGCCCCTGTTCTCGCTTTTATTGTGGATGAGCGCGGGAAGGATCGGCTGGGCTCAAGAAAAATCTGACCTGAGCAAATTCTCCAATGAAGAGTTATTGGTCAGGGCCGAACGTACGTTTCTGATGCGCAACTTCACAGCTTCAGAAAAGTATTACCGGGAGTTAGACGACCGTTTGCTGAAGCGACTTTCAAGCCTGGAACCCAGCGAGGCCCAAGAGCAGATCGAACTCGACGAAGAATTAGTGTTGGCGCCTTTTGGTCTGGGACACAGTTTGATCTACCTACACCGTTACTCTGAAGCCCTGCAAGCCATTGAAAACGGCCTCAAGATATATCCGGATTGGGCTAACAACCATGCTTCCCTGTTATTCTTTCAAGATCCCCTGTTCACCGGTCCAGTCTTGACCGATTTAGAAAGGCAAATGAGATCCACTCGAGATCAGGCCCCCTGGTTGCTACATGGATATATTCATTTCTTCAGTGACAATTTTCGCGAAGCCTCAAAATCTTTTTCCCAGGTTTTGAGCTCCGATAAGGGGAATTTTTTGGCCAACTACTTCATTCAGCATATGGAGTTAGCGCAAAGGCAGAACCCTGTGGCCCGCCTCGAAAGCTTCAACGAAAAAGAGACGGATAAGCTTCCCGTTGATGAACTCATCGATTATGGCTCCTCCTTCTTCAAAAACTCGGATTATTCAATGGCGGCCAAACTCTTCAAAAGAGCCATCGACGCCAAACAGGATATTCCTGTTGTTCATATCGCGTATGGCGATTCCCTTTTTGCTTTAGGGAAATTTGAAGAGGCCACTCAAGCAATTTTGAAGGGGCTGGAAATTTACCCAAAGTACGCGGAAAGCCGAATCAATCGCCGTGATTTCTATGGAAATCCTTCTGAGTTTGACTCACAATTACAAAGGTTAGAAAACTACGTCCACAAGCATCCAACTAACCTTAGTGCCCGATTTCTGCTCGGTTACAATTATTTTTTCATCCAGGATTATGACAAAGCGGACGAGCAGTTTCAGGCAGTGCTGACCAATAA
The DNA here is from genome assembly GCA_003224725.1 of Acidobacteriota bacterium. Taxonomy (GTDB): domain Bacteria; phylum Acidobacteriota; class Terriglobia; order Versatilivoradales; family Versatilivoraceae; genus QHZQ01. The sequence goes on from QHZQ01000074.1 coordinate 27,262, forward strand.
ATCCCTTTATTCCTCGGCTCGATACCTTCACGACCTCATCCAGAAATTCAGCAGCCAAAAGGTAAAAAAGCCTTTGTAACCTTCCCCCGACCGATAGTTTTCTCCGGTTGATTCCCGCATTAGCCCATTTTTGCTCCATCCTCTAATAAGTCTTCCCTCTTCCTCCGCAGATACAGCTCATTCCACCTTACTGTAATGTTCGAAAACCCTGGAACGATACAGCTGCTATGGAAGGAGTAAGGGTTATGCTCAAACCACATAGAGAGGCCATCGTATTGAAGCTGAGGACCCTGAACGCCACGGATCCGCAGCGCGCCATGGACGAAATTGACCATCTGATTGAACACGCGTCCATCAAGGAACTGGCTCAAATCTTGGAGAGTACCTATTGGGAAATTTCCGAGGAACTGAGAATCGATTGGCGTTTCACTGCGATGCAATGGAAAATTGGCAACCGGGGTCGGGATGAATTTGCAGAGGTCTATCCTCAGGCCCGCTTCAAGGTATGGTCATTCCCGTTCTGTCAGGAGGGGCGGGATTTCGAATCTCAAAAGCGTTATGCGACCTGTCTGCCCTTTCAGTTCAAAGACGAGAAGGCATTTTGCCCAATGACCGTCAGTGCTCTCTGATTTTGCCAGGCTCGACTTCCCCTCCGCAACCTTAAATTTTAGAGAATCTGTATAGAACGACAAGTCAACTTTCAGGGCATTCGAAGAATTCCCCTCATCGGCTGAAGAGATCGGCTGAGGAGGGGATGCCATGGCCAGCTATGGCAAGGGTGGTGCGACCCGGAGGGTCCCAACCACTCCGTCTACATCTATAGAACAGGCAATGGTGGGCGCTACAGGACTTGAACCTGTGACTTCCACCGTGTGAAGATGGCACTCTACCGCTGAGTTAAGCGCCCAATCAGGCAGGAACGGCTAAGTGACCAGAATCTTTTAACATGCAGGAGGGAATCCTGACAAGTCTAAAATGGCAAAAAGTGCACTGTGTCACAACTGCACTTACCTGGAAGATACTGGAGAGTACTCTAAGTGCGGAGTTCCTGTGCACTCTCTCATGGCCTTTTACGCTTCTTATTCATGCCTGTAACGTAGCCTTTTTCGTCAACTAATTGCTCTTGCCTCCAGGCTTTTTCACGGCTAGAATTTTTTCATCGCCTGCTTATGAACTGATAACAGCAGAGAGGGTCCTTTTATGTTCAAGCTCAGAAAGACGTAGGGAGAAGGAGGGACCTTTTGCTCGAAGTCGAAAAGCAGAAAAAGATTGACGGTTTGATCGAGACCATCGAGACTGTGATCAAGGGCAAAGCAGAAGTGATAAGACAATGTCTGGTCGCTCTCTTTGCCGGGGGGCATTTGCTGGTGGAAGATGTGCCAGGCGTTGGAAAGACCACTCTGGCCCATTGCCTGGCACTGGTAATCAATTGCTGTTTTCACCGCATTCAGTTCACCAGTGATTTGTTGCCTTCAGACATATTGGGAATCTCCATTTACAACCAGCATCGACAGGAGTTTGAATTCAAGCCTGGACCGATTTTTGCCAATGTGATTCTGGCAGATGAGATTAATCGGACCACTCCTAAAACCCAGAGTGCTTTGTTAGAAGCCATGAGCGAAGGGCAGGTGACGGTGGATAATCAAACCTTTCTTCTACCCAGACCCTTCTTGGTGTTGGCTACCCAAAACCCCATTGAGCATCACGGGACCTACCCTTTGCCCGAGTCCCAACTGGACCGTTTCCTGATGCGCATTAAAGTAGGCTATCCCTCTCTGGAAGCCGAAAAAGCGATTTTCCAAAGCCAATCACTATCGTCTCCTCTTGATCATCTCTCGGCCATCCTGAACGGAGAGGACATCATCGATATCCAGGAAACCGTCAAAAGAATTAGCGTGGATGATGCCATTGTTTATTATGCTTTACAAATTGTGGAAAAGACCCGTCATTCGGAATACCTGACCCTGGGCGTTAGTCCGCGAGGCTCTCTAGCGCTTTTGAGAGCGGCGCAAGCGCTTGCGTATATTGAGGGCCGGGATTATTGCCTACCCGATGATGTCAAACAAATGGTGCCTGCAGTGTTGGCTCATCGGCTCGTCGTCAATAACCGGTTCTCTTCAACTCTTAAGCAGAATGAAGACGCGGGAGTCATCCTCAAGGAGATTCTTGATTCGGTGGAAGTGCCACTTTGATTTCCTGATCTTTCACCATCCCTTCATTTCAGCATTAGGTTCCAACCAATCATGTCTATCCCTGATCTCCCCAGGCATTGGACTGTGCATTTTTCCTGGCAAGCTTTTCGTAACAGCTTGATTGCCACTCTGGCCTTGGGCCTGGCTTTGGGCTCTGCGCTGGCTTCTTCCGTCGCAGCTCAGGAGGGGAAAGTTGCCACTGCCACAGTCATGGCCGTTTTATCTCTCGTCCTGGCGGCAATCATTTCGATCACAGTAGTCCCCCGGCTGCTTCGCAGGGCGCGCCGAGAGTGGCTGCGTCTATCCTTTACCATCACGCAAGAGGGCTGGTTTTATGTTATTGCCTTGGTGGTTCTAGCTATGGCTGCCTTCAATACGGGCAATAATTTGATTTTCCTCATTTTTTCTGCCGCGTTGTCTATTTTGATTGTCTCAGAATTAATTTCCAATGTTAATCTGAGGGATCTTCATTTCAAAATGCATTTGCCGGCGGTAATCAACGCTCAACAGTCTTTCATCTCAGTCCTCAGCCTGCAGAATCTGAAACCTTGGCTCCCTTCATTCTCCCTCGCCGTGGAAGGCCGGGAACCTTCCTCAGGCTCGGCGCGATCAACTGGCAAAGATACCATCTTCCGACTTGGGCGGCAGGTCTACTACCCTTTCTTGCCTGGAGGAACTCAGTCCCGGCAAAAGGTCGGAATGCAGTTTGGACGCAGGGGCCGATACCTTCAGCCAGAGGTAGAGATTTCGACTGGCTTCCCCTTCGGATTCGTGAAAAAGAGGAAGAGAATGCGCGTCGACCAGGAGATCATTGTATTGCCGGAAATTGCTGCCCCTAACGAATTTTTCGAAATGCTCCCCTTGTTAAATGGCGCTTTGGAAAGTCATTATCGCGGATGGGGGTCAGATTTATATTCAATCCGGGATTACTTAAGCCGGGACAGCGCCCGCTTCCTGGACTGGAAGGCCACTGCCAAGACAGGAAGGTTGAAACTGCGGGAGTTTACTCAGGAAGAAGATCGCAAATGTTGTTTCGTCTTCGACAATATTTTCCTGACATACGATGTGACCGATCGACCCGCCTTTGAAAAGGCGGTTAAGCTCTGTGCCAATACCGCCCGCCACTTTCACCAGATGGGAGGTGAAATCCGCCTGGTTACTCCAGAGGCATGTACATTGTTTGGACAATCGGGGGAGGGACTGCTGGAAATCTTAAGATTGTTAGCCCTCATTGAACCCGTTTCCGGAAAGACCCATTCACTTTCAGAGTTGGCTAGGGATACAGCCTTCAAGATCCTGTTTACCAGCCAGCAACGTGGAGCCATCCCTACGTCCGTTTGGAACTCCTCACACGTTGTGTTCATGCGAGAACTGTAGCTTTATTATGTTTCGATGTCTCCTCGTTTCCCAATGGACTCTTGATCGTTTCTTTCACACTCTTACCTACGTGCTTGTCGCCATAGGCTTCAGCATGCTGGTTCTGGCGGAACAACTTTCGCCTACGGTTCTTTTGCTTTTCCTTCTCCCTTTTTGTGGAAGCTTCAGCCCTCGAATCAATCAAAAATTTCAACTTACTGTACGTCAAGGCAATTTTCTCACCTGGCTCTATCTCCCATTGTTTTTGGCTGACATGTTTTTTCTTTCTAGATCCTTTGTACCAGCCACGTTGCATTTAATCCTCTTTGTGCAACTGGTTAAGATATATCAACCCAAAGGAAACCGGGATTATTTTTACTTGATTCTTTTGAGTTTTCTTCAGGTGCTGGCAGCTTCTTCATTAACGATTAATATCTCCTTCTTTGTTGGTTTTCTTCTGTTTGTTCTCGCCTGCCTGGCAGCCTTGATGAGCTTCGAAGTGAAACGTGCCCTGGACGCTTCGATCTCGCAATCTAAGAGCCTTGCCAGTGGCACGGCAGACGCACGCCTTCAGCAGCCGGCCGAATTAGGATTGGGTCTCGCAGAACAGAGCTGGGCCATCGGCTCCATTCTTTGGGTTTCATTAGTCAGCTTGTGTGCCATTTCCCTTTTGGGGACAGCTCTCTTTTTTGCCATTCCTCGATTCGGCGCAGGCTATTTTAGCCGGACCATGGGTAGGACTCTAAGCCTCAGTGGCTTCTCTGACCGGATCCGGTTAGGAAGTATCGGCGCTATTCAGCTCGATCCCTCGATCGTCATGCGGGTTAAGGTGTATGGCAATCGCAAACTTTTCGACGGCCTTAAATGGCGCGGCGTGACTCTGGATCATTTTGACGGGAGAAATTGGTCAAAGCGGTTGAAAGGGGCAGCTTATTCATTTCCGGCTGGACAGGTCTTTAAGGTTCGCGATTCAAGCTCGGCTGGCACGCTGGTCAAATATCAAGTTATGCTCGAACCCTGCTCCAGCTTCTACTTGTTCACTTTAGATCGCATTCTTACGTTGCGCGGCAATCTCTATCCTTTTATTTATGATCCCTTCGATGACTCGATAACTGCCACCCCTCATCCTTTCTACCGTTTGACTTATCAGGCGGACTCTGTATTGTCGGAAATCAACGATCCTGTCCTTAGCAAAGCCGAACTTTCTTTTGAAGCAAAGGCGGCTTATCTCCAGCTACCCAGCCTCGACAAGCGTATTTTCGATCTTGCTAGATCGGTGACCTTGGACGCCCGGTCCCGGGAAGAGAAGGCCAACAGGATTGAAAAACATTTGCAAGCCAATTACAGCTACTCTTTAGAGTCTTCGCAGTTGGAACGGCCACAGCCTATAGCCGCCTTTCTGTTTGAGAGTAAGAAAGGTCATTGTGAATACTTTGCATCGACCATGGTCGTAATGCTCAGAACATTGGGAATTCCTTCACGGATCGTAAATGGTTTTCGGGCCAGTGAGTACAACGATATTGGCAGAGACTACATTATTCGAGGCAAAGATGCTCACAGTTGGGTGGAAGCTCACTGTCCGCAGCAGGGTTGGCAAACTTACGATCCCACTCCGGCTTGGAGCCAGGAGACTCCCCAGCTTCCTCTGTTTACGATGATTAGCAATTACCTGGACGCTTTTGAGCTGTTTTGGGGTCAGTGGGTCCTTGGCTATGATGAAGTGACTCAGATCTCGCTCTTCACAGACCTGCAGGAAAAGTCCACCCGATGGTTGGATCAAAGTAAACGCCAATTTTATAACAGAGCCATTAGCATTCAGGAGGCCCTCCTTGACGGTGGCAGTAAGATCATTCAGTTTGGCAGGCAAGCGGGGTGGAAGTTTCCTGCTTTATGCGCAATCATTGCA
>QHZQ01000434.1 GCA_003224725.1 Acidobacteriota bacterium
CGCCTCCACAGTACCAGCAGTTCGGCATTGGCGTTAAGAATCTCGGTCAGTTTTTCCCGAATTTTCTTCCCAATCCGACCCAACACCGGACTTCCTCCACCCACTCTTCCGGAACCCGTTCCACCCACTTCTTCCTGTCCACCCGGCTATTCAACAAGCGCTTCGCAAACTCAAGCGGCGAGCCAGTCGCAAGCAGTCGGCTAAAGTCGGAAACCCTCGAATATGCCAAGCAGGGTTCTAGTTTTTACAACTTGGCCGGCAACGAAGTTTCCAGTCCGCCAAGTGCTGGACTGGTACCGATTGCGCTAGCAAATCGAGTTGGTCTTTAAACGCTTGAAAAGCCTGGCTCGGTTGGGCCACTTGCCCAAATATTATGATGACCAGGGGGCGTTTAGCGGACTCCGGCGCGGTGAGCTTCTGGCTCTTCATTTCGGGGATGTCGATTGGCCGAACAAAGAAATCCTCGTGACCAAGGCGCTGACACGAGGCGCCGCCAAAGATGGCGTTCACCGCTGGAAATGGGAAATTGGTCCCACCAAAACCAAGAGGTCAATTCGGAGAGTGGTGATTTCCGACGACATCCTTCTCTATCTGGCAAGAATGAAAAAGACGACTACCAATCCAAACAGATTTCTATTCCCGGACAAGAATGGGAATCCTATTGATCCGGACTATTTCGATTCTCTCTTTGCGGAGATTAAGAAACGCGCAGGACAGCCGGAGATTCGCTTTCACGACCTCCGCCACTTCTTTGCTTCCCTGCTGATTTCTCAGGGATTCAGTCCCAAATATGTCTGTGATCAACTCGGACATTCCAGTATTCAAGTGACTTTCGACACATACGGTCACCTGTTCCCCCGGGGCGAAGGAAGAAGCCTCAGCAAAGCTCGAAGAGGCAATTAGAAAAGGTCGCAAAGAAGCTATTGCTAGCGGTTTGCTAGCGAAAGAGGATGAATTGACCTCAGATGAGGGGCCCAAAAAGTATGTCAATTAGGCTGTAACGCGATGAAAAGTTGGGAGCTAGATGAGGAAAGAAGTTGGTTGCGGGGGCGGGATTTGAACCCGCGACCTTTGGGTTATGAGCCCAACGAGCTACCAGACTGCTCCACCCCGCGTCACTGTCTACGGCGCATTATAGTGATCATTTCAATTGCGAGTCAAGCAAGAAGCAAAATCCCACGTCCAAAGTCTAAGGTCCAAGGCCGAATTTGCTGAGTTCAAGGTTCAAAGTTCACGGGTGTTTCTCCGAGGAGCTTGGTTTGGAAGAAGGATCGACGGAAGAGTCGGAAGCCGCCGCCTTATTCGTGGTTATCTTTATCTCGCCCGGCTTGACTAATCCCAGTTCCTCACGGGCAATCTTTTCTATGGCCTTGGGATCCGTCTTCAAGGACTTAATCTCTCCCAGAATCTGCTTGTTTTCTAGTTTGAGGTGTTCGATTTGCTGGTCGAGATTCTCCTTTTGATCCTTCATCCTTTTCAACTCGAAATAGCCCCGTTTTCCAAATAGAGCATGGACCAATAACAACAGCAAAACCAGACTCACAATGAGGAACATGAGCCGCTTCAGGAAGGGAGTCTTTGACTTTGCAAGCATGTGTCCACTCGCAGCGAGTTCAAGGTCCAAAGTTCGATATCAAAGTTCAAGGTTCAAAGGCCAATACAGTCCAAAAATCTAGCCCTCAAGAATGAAGTGCTGGGCCACCTCGGTCAAACGATCCAGCTCTTTCTGGCTGTGCGCCTCCACGTAACAACGAGCCACAGGCTCTGTGCCGGATAATCTGAGAAGAATCCAGGTCCCATCTTCGAAGATCATTTTCAGTCCATCTATCCGATTCAGTTCTGTGACCTGTTTGTCCCCCAGTCGAGCGGGAGGATTTTCCAATTTTGACTTCAGTTTTTCTTTTAATTCGGGAGACAAATGCAGGTTCAAACGGATCGTGAAAAAGTATCCTAATCTCTTCTGGAGCGCTTCGAGTTGCTGATTGAGGCTCCGCGCTCGCCGGGCGACCATTTCCGCAACCAAAAGACAGGCCAGGATCCCATCTTTCTCGGGAACATGTCCCTTGATGGTGAGGCCGGCCGATTCCTCTCCGCCAATAATGATCTTATCTTCCTTAATTAACTCTCCAATGTATTTAAATCCGACCGGTGTCTCATACAACTTGCGTCCCTGGGCTCGGGCCACCGCATCCAGGAAATGCGAGGTCGCGACGCTGCGGGCGGCACCCTCGCCCCAGCCACGGGTTTCAAGGAGATAGTCAAAGAGCAAAGCGATGATCTGATTGGGGAGGATGAAGTCTCCATTTTCATCTAAAATTCCGAAACGGTCTGCATCTCCGTCCGTCGCGAGGCCAAGCCTGGAATGGCTTTGCGACACCTCCTGCCTCAGGTCGGCCAGGTTTTCCTCCGAAGGTTCGGGCGGGCGGCCTCCAAACAGAACGTCCCGGTGGTTGTGAATGGTCCTGACGGGAACATCAAAGTCCACGAGAATTTTGTCCAGATAACCTCGAGCCGTTCCATAGAGGGGATCGTAACTGATGTTTATACCCGACCGGCGTATCAGGGGCAGGTCCACCTTGGAACTCAACATCTTTAAATATTCTGAAGTGGGATTGATTTTCTCGATGAGCCTCGGGTTGGCGGTCCATTCATTGTAGACGGATTCTTGCTGGCGAAGTTGCTCGATGTCGCTTTCGATTTGTTGGGTGACTTCAGGCAGCGCCGGGGCGCCATCCGGAGTGGAGAATTTGAGGCCGCAGTATTCTCCCGGGTTGTGACTGGCAGTAAAATTGATGGCCCCGTCCGTCCGGCGCCGCAAAATCTCATGGGAGATGGCGGGGGTCGGAGTTGCGTTCTGGCAATAGAACGCTTGAATTCCCTTGGCAGAGAGCAACTCGGCACACTCCCAGGCGAATGCGTCCGCCTGAAAGCGAGTATCGTAGCCCACAATCAGACTGGGGTAGGGCTTGGCCTGCTTAAGGAATTCGGCCACGGCCGCTGTCACAAGCCGCGTATTTTCGAAAGTGAAATCCTCGGCGATGATGGCTCGCCAGCCAGAGGTTCCGAATTTGATCTTGCTCATAACGGCCATTCTAAACCTCTAGGAACCGCTCCCGATCAGGGTTTCCATCATGAAGTGTCAAAAAGGTGAGGCTAGTGTAGCTCAAAACCGCTATAATGAAAACACCTTTTTGCAGAGCCGGGTGTCAACTGAAAGTACTTTGACCGAAACGTTCCTGGTGCGATCAACTTGGGGAGGCGCTCAATGACTGATAAAATCGTGGTCTTTGTCACCTGCGGGAATCAAGAACAAGCCGAGCGATTGGCGAAGAGTCTGGTGGAAAAGCGATTGGCCGCATGCGTCAATCTATTGCCGGGGATTACTTCCTGGTATTGGTGGGAAAATAAATTGACGCAGGACCAGGAGATCCTCTTGATGATGAAATCTTCAAGAGGGAAATTCGCTGAACTGGAAAAAGAAGTCCTGCGCCTCCATTCCTACGCCGTTCCGGAAGTCATTGCCCTCCAGATCGTAGAAGGGTCGCAGAATTATTTGAATTGGATTGAGGAGTCTTTAAGTTAGTTCAAGGTTCGTCCAAAGTCTCCAAGGTTCAAAGTCCCAAAAAAAGTTCAAGGTTCAAAGTTCCCAAAAAGCCGAGGGTTCAATCCGGTTCAAGGGTCGCGCAGTTTTGAGGGGTGTAAAATGTCGGTCATTGTCCAGTTTGAACATATTGAAGCGTGGCGAAAGTCTCGCGAGTTGGTGAAAACATCTAGGGCATAACTTCGGGCGGCGGTTTTGCCAAAGACTTCGGCCTCAGAGACCAGATACGGAGAGCCGCGGTCTCCATTATGTCCAACATTGCAGAGGGGTTCGAGCGAGGGGGGAATAAAGAATTCTTGCAGTTTCTGGCGCTTGCCAAAGGGTCCAGCGGAGAGGTACAGTCTCAACTTTATGTGGCCCTAGACCAAAGCTATCTAGATCAGAAGGACTTCAATTCGGTCTCTGCGCGGGCAACTGCGGTCAGCTGCTTGATCGCTGGCCTCATGAAGTATCTTAAAGAGACAGACCTTCGTGGAAGCAAATACCGGTACGTTGAACCTTGAACTTTGCACCTTGGACCTTGAACTAATCGCTCCGTTCTTCGTCATATTCCCTGAAATACTCTTTCTTTTTCAAAACTTCCCGTGGCTTGCTGCCATCGGCAGGTCCCACAATGCCGTCGCGCTCCATCATATCGATCAACCGGGCCGCCCGGCCGTAACCCAGGCGGAGACGCCTTTGTAGCGTGGAAGTGGAGGCTTTCCCCATCTCCACCACAATGCGGACCGCTTCTTCATACATCTCGTCGACTTCCTGGTCGATTTCCGGCTCCTCCGCGCTTCCACTGGTGTCTTCCAGGATGGTCTGATTATAGACGGGTTGCGCTTGAGTTTTCAGGTGCCTCACAATCTCGGAAGTTTCCTCCTCGCTCACAAAAGGACCGTGTACCCGCATCATTTTGGAAGACCCGGGGGGAATAAAGAGCATGTCCCCTTTGCCCAGCAATTGTTGGGCTCCCATCTGGTCCAAAATGGTGCGAGAGTCCACTTTTTGTGCCACTCGAAAAGAGATGCGTGAGGGGAAGTTCGCCTTGATCACTCCGGTAATGACATCGACGGAAGGTCGCTGGGTGGCCAGAATCAGGTGAATGCCCACGGCGCGGGCCATCTGGGCCAGCCGCATGATGGAATCCTCAACGTCCTTGGAAGCGACCATCATCAGATCTGCCAATTCATCAATGACAATGACGATAAAAGGAAGCGGCCTCTTTTCGATATTGTCTTCTTCCGAGAACAATTCCAAGTTTTTCGGCTTTTTCACCAGGGCATTGTACTGCTCGATGTTTCGAACCCCGACGGTGGCCAGCAGCTTGTAACGATTCTCCATTTCATTGGTGGCCCACTTCAAAGCATTAGAGGCCCTCTTGGGTTCGGTGACAACCGGGGTCAACAGATGGGGAATATCCTCATACAGACCCAATTCCAGGCGCTTGGGATCGACCATGATAAACTTCACTTCTTCCGGCGTGGCTTTGTAGAGTATGGAAATGATCATCGAATTCACCGCCACGCTCTTGCCAGAACCCGTTTGTCCGGCGATGAGGAGATGAGGCATTTTGGCGAGGTCGGCCACAACAATTTTCCCGACAATATCTTTTCCCAAGGCGATCGTGAGCTTGGAGTGAGAATTATGGAATTCCACCGATTCGATGATTTCACGCAAAAAAATCGTTTCGCGGTGGCTGTTGGGAACTTCGACTCCAACCGTCGATTTGCCCGGGAGACGGTCGATGCGGACCGATTCGGCTTTCAGCGCCAGACACAGATCGTCTACCAGGTTGGTAATCTTGCTGTACTTCACTCCCGCTTCGGGTTTGAATTCGTAAGTTGTCACCACCGGTCCGGGATGAATGTGGTGGACCTGGCCATGCACATCAAACTCCTTGCATTTCTCCATCAGTTGGTTGGCCCTTTGGAGTAATTCACTCTCATCGACGGCTCTCTGGCTGGCAGGAGGACGTAACATATTCATGCTGGGAAAAACAAAATCATAGGCGCCTAGAGCAAGGGGTTGAGCTTTTTCCATCTGTCCCCGTTTGGGAGCAATTTGGGGAGTGGGTTCGGCAAAATCCATGTCTCGTGGGGAAGGTTCTTTAGGAATGCGCCGGGCTGAGGCGGGCCCCCGTTCCTTGAGGTCCATGATCGTCTGGGTAATGAGAGTAGCCCCTTTGGAGCCGCCTCGGTCCTCCTCCTGCAATTTTTTTTCCAGCAGCTTCCGCTCCGTCGCCTTTTCTCGAGACTTTTGCCAGGCGAGCCAGCGATCCTTCCAAACCCCAAGGAAGACGAATCGTCGATTGAACCACAAAAGCGAAACGGAAAACGAAAACCTCGTTGCCACAAAAAGCGAGACGAAGAGCAGGGCCAGCACGAGGATAAACGAGCCTGTCGCATTGAATCGAGCTCTAAACCAATCGGAGAGCAGGTCCCCCACCATTCCGCCGGCCTTCAAAGACCAACCCACGGTCAAGTGATTTGGAAAGAGCAGTCCCAGGAGGGCGCAGGACGAGCCCACGAGGAAGACAATCCCCAGGCATTTGGCCCATGGATTTTCTATTTGCCGCGAGCGGATCCAATTCCATCCGAAAATTGAGAAAATAATCGGCAGCAAGAAAGCCGGATAACCTAAGACCTGCAACAGGAGGTCTGCCAGAGTGGAGCCGAAGCTCCCGATGAAGTTCTGGACTGAAGAGTCGCTCAAGGAATTACGCGAGACATTGAAGGAAGGGTCTGTCGGATGATAGGAGACCAGGCTTAGAAGTACCAAGACGGTCAGAGTGAATAAAATCAATCCTACCGCTTCGTTCAAACGCGGATGTTTTGTGGGCACCAGGAAATTCATGACTTAAGCTCTTCTGCAGGCAAAGGACCTGCGTCCCAAAATATGGATAGGGTTGAATTCATGGCCTGAACCCCGCAAATTGAATCAGAAGAAGAACGACTGCACCTAGAATAATCCGGTAATAAATGAAAATGTAGAGAGTATTCCTTTGCAAGAATCTTAATAGGAACTTGATGGTGAAATAGCCGACGATGAGAGAAGCCAAAAAACCCAGGAACAGCGGAAGAGTGTTTGTTACTGCCATCCCGGTATGGCGCAAATCCAATAACTTCTTCAGGACAGCGCCCGCAATGATGGGTGCAGAAAGCAAGAAAGAAAAGCGAGCGGCCGCCTCCCGAGTCAAGCCACGAAAGAGTCCGGTTGCGATCGTGATCCCGGAGCGGGAAGTTCCCGGAATAAGAGCCAAGGCCTGAGCCGTACCTATGCTTAATGCATCCAGCCAGGAGAGCTCTCCCAGCCCTTTTTTCAAAGCGGCTTTTTTTTCTGCCAGCCAGAGCAAAAGAGCCACTCCGATCATGGCC
>QHZQ01000435.1 GCA_003224725.1 Acidobacteriota bacterium
AAAAAAAGAAGAGGTGCCCCAGTATTCCCCTTACGTTTTACGCTTTACGTTTTAGCTTTCACGTTTTACGCTTTACGTTTTACGTTTTGATGGCTAACCACTCTTACAAGAATATCCGTCCCTGGCAGCGTCTCGGCTCTGAGACCATTTATACCTGCCGTATCTTCTCCCTGCGCAAGGACCGTAACCGTTCTCCACGCGACGGGCAGGAGCACGACTTTTTTGTCCTGGACAGCCCCGACTGGGTGAACATCGTACCGGTCACCTCTGACGACCAGGTCGTACTGATCCAGCAATACCGTCACGGCATCGACGCCATCACGCTGGAAATTCCTGGCGGCATGGTTGATCCCCACGATCCCTCGCCGCTGCACGCGGCCAGACGGGAGATGCAGGAAGAAACCGGCTATGACTCTGAGGACGTGATCCCGCTCGGCTCGATTCATCCCAACCCGGCGATCCAGGGCAACCGTTGCTACACTTTTCTCGCCCGCAATGTCAAAAAGCGCTTTGAACCGCAGTTCGATACCACTGAGGAGATTGAGGTCACGCTCGTCCCTGTCGCGCACCTCCCCGATCTGGTACGCCAGGGCAAGATCTCGCACGCCCTTGTCGTGACCGCTTTCTACTGGTACGACCTGTGGCAGCGAGGATAACAGACAAGCATTTAGAGTGCCTAACAAAACTGCTCGCGCCCTGCTTTTGTCATTCTGAGCAAAGCGAAGAATCTCAGAGTTTCAGAGTTTCAGGTGTAGACGAGACCCTTCGCGGAGTTTAGCCTGAGCGAAGCCGAAGGGCTCAGGGTGACAAGAGGCGGTTCTGTTAGGGGTTCTTAGCAATTAGAAAGGAGGGACTCACTATGCGACTGGGACGAAGCGTAGACGCAGACGGCCACATCTTAGAACCGCCCGATCTGTGGCAGAAAAATTTAGAGAGCAAGTTCAAGGACCGCGCCATGGGCCTTGCCCGCGATGAGGAGGGCGTGGAATCGTTCATCGTGGAGGGTCATTTCTCAGAGACGAGTCGCGGGCTGGGTATTGCTGCAGCCTTTGGCCAGCCCGGGGAAGTAGCCTTCTCTATGATCCGCATGCCCGGGTCAAGCTGCTAGACGAGGAGGGCATTGACGCGGCCGTCCTCTATCCCACCTTGGGGCTTTTGTGGGAAGGCGAAGTGAACGATCCAGAACTCGCCCTGGCCTACTGCCGGGTCTACAACGACTGGATCACCGCCTTCTGCCGCCCTTACCCCGACCGGCTCTATTCTGTCGCTCACATCTCGCTGATGGACGTGGAGCGCGCAGTGACCGAACTCAAACGCGTGGCCAAACTCGGCATCAAGGGAGTGATGCTCACCCCCTGGCCGGCCAATGGCAAAGCGTATGGCGATACGTACTATGACCCCTTCTGGGCAGTGGCGCAGGAGCTCGGCGTGCCTGTGGGGCTGCATGTCATCGCCCGCCCCCGCTACCTTGGCAGCCAGTGGTATCAACACCCCACGTTCCATGGCTCGGCGTTCTACTACCTCTCGGTCACCCTGGGTTTTGACATCCAGTGGTCGTTTGTGAGCTTCTTTGAGGGCGGGGTGCTGGAGCGCTTCCCGCGCCTGAAGCTGCTCTGCTTAGAGGTGGGCGCGGGCTGGGTGCCCCACTTCATCGAGCGCATGGACAGCAAGTGGGAGCACAGCGGGTTCATGACCGCCTGCAAGCGCCCCCCGAGCGAGTACTTCCGGCGCCAGGTGTGGGTGGGAGCGGACGTGGACGAGAGCATGATCCCGGCCGCGAGCGAACGCTGGGGGTCGGACAAATTCTTCTGGTCGAGCGACTTCCCCCATTTTGATGGTTTTCCGGGCGCGCTCAGGAAACTGAAACAGAGCGTCCAGGGGATGGCGCCCGCAGACCAACAAAACATTATCGGCGACAACGCTGCCCGCGCCTACAATTTGTGAGGTAGTGAGAGGGGAGCAGGCCTGTCTGCCTGCTCCCGCAGCGTACCCGGCCACAACTACTCTCGCCTTTCGCCTCGGCCCTTTCCCCTGGAGTAGACCCCGGTCACCTGCCGCAGGCCCGCGGAGCGGTTGCCGTCCGGGGTCTCAAGCGGATTTTAAGAGCAGACCTGACTCTAGTCCCCTAGTGTATTCCCTCGGAGGAGAGACTTTTTGATAGATCTCTTGAAGGTATGGTACTATACCAGGAATGGCAACCTCTTCTCCAGCCACTGAACTGATTAAGAAGTTACTGGACGACCTAGGTTTCCCCACTCGCTTCAATACAGAACAAACTGCACTTTGTGTACTCGCCCTTGCTGACCAGTCCCCCCAGACGCGCCTTATCTTAGGCAAGCGCACCCTTCGGGAAGGAGCTAGGATTCACGATATTATCGAATTCGGTAGACATACCTTGGGAAAGACCATTGCTGAGAACACCCGCGAGTCTCTCCGGAAAACGTCGATTAAATACCTCGTGGATTTCGGCCTTGTAGAAGCGAATTCGGATGATCCTCAGCGCCCAACCAACTCCGGCCTTTGGCATTACGTCGCGACAGCAGAGTTCCTAGACCTAATAGATTCCATCGGGACGGATACGTATTCGGGCAAGGTCACTGCTTGGAGGCGCCGGCATCCTGAGTTGCTCACCCAGATAAGTGAGCGCCAGCATGCACACCGGCTTTCTGTGACTTTACCAGACGGCACAGTAACAGAATTAAGCCCAGGCGCGCACAATGAGCTAGAGAAGCAGACCATCGAAGTTTTTATCCCGAAATTTGTTCAATCTCCCCGGCTTCTTTATCTTGGCGACGCAGCAGAGAAGATGCGCTTTATTGATGAAAGGGATCTCGCACGGCGAGGAATCACTTTTAGCGTGCATGAAAAACTTCCCGATGTTGTAGTGGCCTCCAAGGTTTCCCGTAGGATCTACAACATCGAAGCGGTTACGTCGGTAGGGCCAGTGACCGACCTTCGGAAAAAAGAGATTACGGCTCTTTACCCCAAAAAAACTTCGCTGGTCCTGGTCACCGCATTTCCAACACGGTCTGTCTTTAGGAAGTTCTCAGACCAAATCGCTTGGGGCACCTTCGTATGGATAGCTGACGAACCCGACCACCTCATCCGCTTCAACGGCCCAGAGATTTAAAAAAGTTTTCAATATACGCCTGTTCCTTCTTCCCAATCCCGTAGAGGCAATACACGGCCTTATTTAACTTCTCCTCTAGTTCTGGCATGTCCTCGTCTTGAACATCCATCAGTGCAGTTGTGATCCTTTCTACCTCGTTCTGTCCCCTCCCGTTGTCACTAACCAACGGCATGACGTTTAACTCTGTGGCCGATACCTGGGTGTTGCCGTTAAAGACACGAAAGACAAAGTCGAGGAGCTTTGAATTGAGCACTCCCATCACAAAGATCAGCGAGTAGGGTGATGGTTTGACCCGAGCGATAAAGTTCAAGTGATTTTCCAGGAAATACCCTAGGGTGTCAGCCCGCCAGCTGGCGGGGATGTGCGCAGCCTCAATGCGCCTCTTCTGTTCTTTGGCGCTTATCCGTTTCGTAATAACGAGCTCCTCCGGGACGTTCAGCCAGGGACGGGTCACGCCGTTCAGCTCTACAAAGGCCAGATGCCTGTTATGTACCGCGTTTGGAAGGAACTTGAACGGCTTGAGACTGTGCATCCAGTAAAGGGGTAAGACGTTCTTTCCTGGGGCATCTCGCAGATGGGGTTTGAATCGGTTCCAGACGAATTTACCGGTCGATGCACGAAACCCTGCGTCTCGTAGCGTGACTGAGCGCTTCCGGACCCGCCGAGAGATCGTAATAGCCTCCTTACTGCTGGTAATACAGAGGATGTGGTCATACGGCTGTCCAAGGTCCAGGTCGTTGAGGCTGATTACGTTTGCCGGCGGGTGGTTGTTTAAGTCTTGGTACGAACGCGGGCTCAGCACCTTAACCGCAGTTTTCTTGAGTCGTTTGTCTCCCAAGAGGATGACAGTCTCCTGGAGAATATCCGCCTTATCAAATACCTCGGTTCGTGACTCAAATGTGACAATCTCGCGCAGGCGAAGATTCTTGAGAAGGTACGCGCGAAGCTCCTTAAAGTAGAGACCGGAGCTAAAACTCTTCGGAGTAATAATCCCAAGCACCCCCCGTTGTTCCTCTAAGTGAGTAAGGGAGAAGTGGAGGAAAAGCCCGTAGAGGTTAGCGTGTCCATACACGGTTTCCTTAAACGGTGCTACCCGCAGATCACTGCTGTGGATCTTCCCGTAGGGAGGATTTCCAACTATCCAGCGGAATCCTTCCTTGTATCTCCCGACGAGGTTTTTAACTTCTATCCCTGGATCTTGGGTGGAACCGCTGAAAAGTCCTCTCTCACTCAAGGTGTCTGTACAAAAGATTGGGAGAGATTCTGCTGGCGCGGCGACCTTATTTTGCGCGAACCAAAAGGCGATATTTAGACGAGCCAAATTGCAGAGGCCGGGATCCATCTCCATCCCAACTAGGCAGGTTGTCCAATGAGAAAGGTTCTTTGGGCTCTGCTGAGCAAGGCAGTCCAAAGCTTTCATAAAAAACACCCCACATCCTGCGGCAGGATCTAGCAAATAATCATTCGCTCTCGCCTTCCCAGGAAAACCCGACCGCTTGAGAATATACGCCGCGATTGCTGGCGGAGTGAAAACTTTCCCATAGGCCCGAGTGTCTTCTAGCTGGTTAAGGGCGGTATAGGTGTCTTGAAGGAGATCGACTGACCATTGGAACGAATTCTCCGTGGTGATGCCCACAGGAGAAAACAATAGCCAAAAGTCTGGCAGGAGCTGAGGCAGTACCCAATGAGCATACGCCTCTGACCGTGTAGCAAGAAGATCGAAGAATAGATGGGTAAGCGCTACATAGAGATCGAACCGTTGGCGCGTACTGTCTTCCAAATGTTTAAAATATGTAGCCCAGGAAGCGTAGGCATCCTCGTACTGTTCCGTGTGATGGAGCGTGCTTAACTGAGTAAGGAGTTGAACCCCAAGACGAAATGGATTCTTGACTTGGGAAGCAACAGGGGCGGAGATAGGTTCAGATACGCGGCCGTTATCGTCATCGGGACTCACCTCCTCTAGCGAGCGGCGAAGTCCCTTCATCGCAGTTTCTGGGTCTGTCGCAAGCCAGGATAACCATGTCTCGGGCAGTTTCTGAGCAAGGAGGGAGAGCTCATCCTGATCATGATGGAGGACATGTGCAAGTTTTTCGATGAGACTCTGAGAGGGTGAAACCTTGCCTGCCTCAACCCGAGAGAGGTACGCTACGTTGACTCCGCAGTGTTTAGCCAATACCTTAATGCCGATGTTTTTTCCCCGGCGCAGTTGCCGGACACGGTCGCCGAACGTCATGCTCTTATCATACTAGGGTTGATAAATTTATCAACCTTTGGACCCGAACGTCGCTTTGAGGGTTATGACCCCATTCTTCGATGCTGGGGACGCTACGAGGTAGTAAGTTCCGTCAAGCGGAGAATCAACCATGACGTAGGGGTTCGATTCAAAGGTGACAGCATAAATAAGGTGGAAAGATTTCCACCAGCCATGTAGTGCTCAATGGCACCGCAGAGGATTGGGGCAGGAAATCACGCGTGCCCGTAGGGGCAAATCTTGTATTCGCCCTGCGGTTGCCGTCTCTCGCCTGGGGCGACCACAAGGATCGCTCCTACACCAGGAGGGCCAAGGTCATGTGGTTTTGATTAGTCCGCCGTAGCGTACTCGGCCACCGCCACCTCTCTTCTTCCGCTGAGCACTCGATACCACTGTCGGGCGGACTCGGCGACAATCACGAGTACCAAAATCATAAATAACCCGGTCAGCACTGCATCGAGACGGTCATTAAAGATCAGGGCCTGTGTCTCAGCCAGCTTCTCAGCCGGGACCT
>QHZQ01000075.1 GCA_003224725.1 Acidobacteriota bacterium
GCTGTCCACAACAGAGCATTCAGCACCAGCTTACGAAAACTATCATTTCCCCAGTTCTTATGGAAGTGCGCGCCTGTGAAACCAAAACCACGGCCGCCACCAGGCCGCTCAAAGGCCCACGCAACATGCTCCGGCATGCCCTTATGCGCGCGCACGTCCGGGTTGCCGCTGTGTGAACCATCCGGCTGGCTGCGCGTGCTGTCAGGGGGGATGGCGGTCAGGATGGGCGTAACATCCTTCATGTTTTCCCGGAAGCGCATGTGATAATACCACTCGTCTTTGATTTTGAAAGGTTTGACTCCGCGTGTAATCGGGTGCCGCGGCAGTTCTTTGAAATCCGCTTCCCAATGGGGATTAACTGACCAAAAGGTCTCGAAATAACCGCCCATCCACTGAAGAAAGTCAGGTCCCCCCTTGTTCTTGGGCACCTCGACCGCATAATGCACGCAAGCAAGACCGACGCCTTTCTTCATCAGGTCACCCACGATTTTCAGGTGGTCACCCTGAATGATCGGATGTCTGCGCCGTCGAAGGCGGTTGGATCCTTGGGCCAACCATTGAGATAGACGCCGGTCTGAACGCCGGTTACGGGGTCCAAGCATTTTTTCAGCAAAGTCACACCGGCATTGAACTCGTGCTCTCCAGGACTGTGACTGGGAGTGCCCGCCACCAACACAAGGCGTTTCGTCCCTTCTGGTTTGAGACGCTTGAGGCGAATATCTTTGAACTGGATAAGCATCGGTTCACCGGCATGCAGTTGCAGAGCCAGGATGCCGGACATTACCCGCTTTTCGGTCTGCTCGTCAGTCACATCGACGGTGACACGGCCGTTGATCCTGTGGACCATATGATTTCCCTGGGCCACGACAACATAGTCGTTCCAGTCTGCTTGCTTGATAGCCGCCAGGATTTCATCGGAATTACCCACCGACCCGACGACGTTTACTTTGCCCGAGGCATCAATGACGGTTTTCTGGCCGCGCTCAGCCAGAATGCCCCGACCACGCTCCTCGTAAAGAATCCCAGTATATTTTTTGCCGGCTTCCAGGTCTGCCTGGTAACCTCCGACCACCCAATTGTCTAAATCTTTGCTGCGGTACTGAATCCCCGAATTACCCCCGACAATCCGGTAGGAAAGGCGAAGTTCAAAATCTTCCACCGTTCCGTCTTTCCAGATAAGGAAGGTATTTTCCTTTAGAGGGTTCTCAAGAGTGGTCTGGCCAGTGATGGTCCCGTCTCGGGCAGACCAAAACCTGGGATTGCCATCCCAGCCGGAAAGATCGCTCCCGTTGAAGAGGCTTTTGAAGCCAGCTTCGTTGTCGGCAGCTTCAAGGACCACGACTGCAAACATTCCGCTCCATAGAAGCAATACAAAGGATTGCATTATTTTTTTCATAGTCACATCACCATAAATCCAGTTTTGGTTGCCGCTCTACCTTGCAGAGAATCAATTGCTTTTCAACAATCAGTCATAGCCCCCGCGAGCGCATTTTTCGTCGCCGGCCTTAGAACATCCTTTTGTTCTGCGTTCATCTGCGTTTGCCTTTTTTTTTCGGGCAACACTCCTACCTCAGCACCCTTTTCAGGAATTTCACTCCCTTGATAGCGATATCGTTCTTGTTCGGTTCCATCAGACGCCAGATGGAAGCTGCTTTTGCGATCACCAACACGTCCGGAGTAAAGGACTCAATCACCACGTCTTTTTTGTAGCCAACCTTCTTTAGCGCGGCGGCAATGCTTTTCCAATCGATGTGATCGTTACCCGGGGTGCCGCGGTCGCTGCCGCAAGCGTGCACGTGGCCAAGCATTTTACCCGCCCGGCGAATGGCCGCTGCCGGATCTTTCTCTTCAATGTTCATGTGGAAAGTGTCGAGGTGAATGGAAAGAGCCGGACTGCCCACCTCTTTTACCATTTGGATGGCCTGATCGCAGGTGTTAATGAAATCGGTTTCGAAACGGTTGAGCGGCTCAATAGCAATGCTTTTTCCTTTTTTTCCCGCGTACTGGCAGACTCTCTTGAGATTCTTCACCACCAGCTTCCATTGGGCCTGCCGTTCCTTCTTGGCGACAAACTCAGCCCGGCCTACGGCGGAATAGACCGGCCCGACCAGAGCAGGAGAGTCAAGGACAACGGCGATATCGATCAACTTTTGAACATAATCGATGCAGGCTCTTTGCTCCTCCTCAGTGCCGCGCAAATCCCGTCCCGGACCAAAAGCGCCGCAGAGCGTGCCACACACCAGACCGTACCGGTCCAGTTCAGATTTCACGAAGGCAGGGTCGATGTGGGATTCGTGCTCGACAGCAATCTCCACCGAATCGAATCCCCAGGCCTTGAAATTCCTAAAGAGTTTGGTGCTCTCATTGGTAAAGGGTGAAGTAAACAGAAAGGTGTTAATGCCGAATCTCATGACTACACCTCGCCGAGTAGAGTGGGTTCAAATGGAACGATTGCCGACAGCCGCTTTTCAAGCGCCTGTCAAGGAGTGTGATGATACTAGGAAATTGGAGAGAGACAAAGTGGAAAATTGGGGAAGGTGTAATGCGTTTAGTTACGGAGGGCGAAGAAACAGCTTTGGTAGCCACGACGAATTTGCTTCTAATTCGTCGTGGGTTTGTCCACCCGTGCGGAAAAGCCCACGGCGAGCGACGGTGGTCGCGCAGAAAGGCGCTCGCCGTGTTTACGGCCCAGCCAGCCCTTGTCCCATGAGGCTCGGCGGGAGCCTCGCCCTGCCGGTCATCCAGTCATTCTCCGGCCAACTGCGACACCAGATTCTGAATGATAGGAAGACGAGCTTTGAGCCGGGCTTCGGTTCGCTGCAACCGCGCAGTGACCGCCACAGCCCGCTCCCAGTCCTGTTGGGCCAGGGTTGCAAGCCCATTGCCACATTGTTCCAATAAGCCGGCCAAGGGGCCCCCACCTTGCAACACCAACTCCCCATCCTTGAACTGCCGCTGGCAGCTAAAGCCATCCACAACGGCTGCTGCGGCAACCAATTCGTTTAGGCGATCAATCGCCTGTTCATAAAGTTCAAAGCTGCGAGCAGGCTCAAATCGGATGTAAGCCTGATCGATTTGGAGTTGCGCATTAAAGCGAGCGGAATCGTCTGTCCGTTGGCCCACCAGACTCTGGGCAAGATTGAGAAGCTCTAACCCCAAGTTCTGATTGTTGTGCGGCAGACCCATGGCAGTTTGAGTCAGGGTCGTGACACGCTCCTCGACGGAGTGAAGCCGGGGAAGCAATTGCAGGACTTGGTCCACTTTGCTCTGATCGGCGGAGTTCCAAAGTGCCGTTCGCTCCAGGCCCACCAGCAAGGAATTACGCTGATAGGGGTTGGTGATATGATCGGCAGCGATTTGGCGGGCGCGTGCTAAATCGCCGGAATTGGCCGCCTTCCAGGCTGCCTGCTGATAAAACTGGTCCCGAATCTCCGCAGGCACTCTGCCCGCTGCTGCAACGAGATCGTCGGCTGTTCCGGTCTGTATGACCTCCTGGTTTTCATTATAGGCTCTGGTTTGCGGGTCCAGGGAATTATTGAACTGCGTGATCTTGGCTCTTAGGGCATTCACCCGCGCAGGGGCGTATTTTTCAATTTGCGTCATCATCGATTGGAGTGAGGTCAGCATGTATTGTGTCGTGTCCCTTTCATTAAAGTTCAAACCCGATAGGCCGGAAGGCACCTGTAGAACCGCAGACGTCACCAGATCCATCACCTCCCGGAAAACGTCTTCACCCAGAAAAAATGCCTGGTTTTCTTGTTCTCCAGGGGCCCGTCCGGGAGGAGCGTTATTGGGTACCGTCCGAGGCACCATTTGCAACAGGTTCAGAGCCACGTTGGCTGCCTCCCGGTTTGCCGTCAGGTTTTCGGCGCGAAGTTTTCTAAGCAGCCTATGCGCCAGCTCCATACCCGCTTGTGGGGATTGCGCCATAAGCTGCTGCAGAAGGTTGGTGATCTCGAAGGAAAGCCCTTTCTCCAAATTCTCCTCGGCCATTCTCAAGGCCCGAGCAGGGTCGCGGTCTGCGATTTGTCCTGCCAGACTCAATTCCAACTGCAGCTCCGGATCTGCTTCCTTATGGGACGGGTCCATCTGTGGAGGGGATGGCTGTCGGGTTGCGTGCAGGAACTCCAGGGCCAGGCTTGCATCCCGACGGGAAATCATGAAGAGCATCTCCTGCCTAAGCTGCGCTGGGACATTGATCTGACTGTAGAAATCAGGATCATTGACATCGATGCTTCTCATCATTTCACCCAGTGACTGCCCGGCTTCTACAAAAAGTGCGCGAGCTCGCCCTGGATCACGCTCCCAGAGCAAGTCGGCTGCAAAGGCGTGAACACGCACGCGGTTTTCCGGGAGCTTGAGACTCTGCGCCTCCCCCAGAAGTTCGTCAAGCAGGTTGAATGCTTTTTGCACAAGCGCCCGCCGTTTCTCTTGCTCCGCCCTCCCTCTGTCCGCCTGTAGTTGAGAGAGGCCGGGCTGGGCGTTGGCCGTCGAGAAAGCAAGGGAGAGGAACATGAAGGAAAACCATAGAGGCTTCGGCATCATAGACTGCTCCTTCAAGCTGGTTCGCCGTCCGTGACCGCCACTGACCCCGGACAAGCGCAAAGAGCTGGTCACTTTGCTGTCATTAGACGCTCATCTGCAGCAAAAGGTTCCCTGTGGGAATCCTCGTCTAAACTAAATTTGTTGAGTTGGGATTAAAGATAGGGTCGGGCTCCACCCGGGCAATCCAAACTACTTCACCATGAAGCGCAAATGGGGGATTACCTCTTACTTGGTTTCTCTCTAACAAACTCAATCGTCTGAGTGAGGGGAAACAGTTGAGGATAGAGGATAAAGGATAGAAGATCGACGATCATACGATCGAGACTGCAATCGGTCCTCGATCCTCTAACCTCAATCCTCAGTTTTTCCACTTGCTCCAGGTCTCAAATCCGCTTAAAAGCTTTCAGGATTTCGTTCTTTTCGTAGCGCAAGATGATGGGGCGCCCGTGGGGACAGCTCATGGGGTATTGAGTCTTCAGCAACTCGTCAATCAGCCAGACCATCTTGGAATGCTCCAGGTGCATATTCACCTTGATGGCTGCATGACAGGCAATAGAAGCGGCAATTTTTTCGCGCAAGCGAGTCAGACTGAGAGCCTGGGTCTCTTTCTCTAATCCTTCCAACAATTCGCTTAGCAATTTCTGTATTTCATCGGTCGTGAGGTCGGCAGGAGCGGCTTTAATAGCGATGGTTTTGCGGCCGAATGGCTCCACTTCAAAGCCGCAAGCGCTCAACTCGGGCGTGATGTTTTCCAGAATCACCTGCTGACGTGGCGTCAGTTCCACAATGATAGGCAGAAGCAACCGCTGGCTCTCTACTTTCCCCTGGTTGCGCTGGCGCAACACCTTTTCAAACAGAACTCGCTCGTGGGCCACATGCTGATCGATAATCAGCAGGGCCCCTCGATCCGCGGCAACGATAAAACTGTTATCAACCTGGCCGAGCGGAATGATGTCCATTGCCGATTGCCCATTGGCGATGGCCGATTGCGAATCGCCGCTTGAGGATTGGGGCTGGGGATTGAAGTTGTCACTCGCGACCGAGCCGGGAGCTACTTCTGTTCGTGCGGGGAGCATCTCTTCGACATCCGGGTTTTGCAGGGGCAAACTGTGTGAGTCCAGATCGGCCGGGGCAGCAGGTGACCCAACGGGGATAGATTCTTCAGGTTTGAATGGGAAGCGTTGTGTGACGGGCGCTGGCGAAGGAGCGGTCAACAAAAAGGGGGCGGCGGCTACAGGCTTCGCTTTGGCTGGAGCGGCTCTGGGAAATAATTCCTCCACGGGAGGAGCGTCAAAGGGGCTTTCAAAATCCTGACGTGTCAATCCGGGTTTGGCAGCAGGAAAGGAAGCTTGCGGCCGGGCTTCCATCAATCTTTTGCGGACCGAATCCCGCAGAAAATCGTGGATTAGGGATTGATGTCGGAATCGCACTTCGGTTTTGGAAGGGTGAACATTGACGTCGACTTCGCGGTGAGGCAGTTCAATGAAAAGCAAAACAACGGGGAAGATGTTGGACGGCAAAATGTTTCGATAGGCCTCATTGAGGGCATGCAGAATGATCTTGTCCCGCACCATGCGGCGATTCACGAAGAAGTAAAGTGAGTTTCGATTCAGCTTGTGGATCTCGGGTTTGGAGATGAAACCGTGAACCCGGATCCATGCCTTCTGGCCTTGGAGTTCCCCTTTCTCATCTTCGTCCTGATAAAAGATGGGAATCTCCCCCTTGAGCTCGATCAGTTGATCGAGCAACTCCCGCCCAAAGACCTGGAAGACGCGCTCGCGAAGGTTCGTCACCGCCTGGAAGTGAAACAGCTCAGAACCGCCGCTCTTGAGAAGAAATCGGCCTTCCGGGTGAGCCAGGGCATACTGGGTCACAAAGTTGACAATGTGGCTGAGCTCAGTGCTTTCTGATTTTAAGAATTTCTTGCGTGCCGGAACGTTGAAAAAAAGATCACGCACCGTGACGGCAGTGCCACAGGAGCGGGCTATCTCTTTGACCCCGGTGATCCGTGCTCCCGCGATCTCTACCGCACTCCCGACTTCGCTGCTCTCGTGCCGGGTTTCTAACAACAGACGGGAAACGCTAGCGATACTGGGCAAGGCCTCACCGCGAAATCCCAGCGTGGCAATCTCCATGAGGTCGTCGGCGCGATGCAGTTTACTGGTGGCATGACGTTCGAAGGCGAGCAGAGCGTCATCCGCGGTCATGCCTTCGCCATCGTCCTGGATGCGCATCACACGTTTTCCGCCCGCTTCAACTTCGATCTCAATGTCCAGGGCCCCTGCGTCGATGGCATTTTCGAGGAGCTCTTTTACAACCGAGGCCGGCCGTTCGACAACTTCACCGGCGGCGATTTTGTTGGCTAAAGCTTCAGGCAGAACTCGGATTTTGGACATTTTAAAGCAGTGATCAGTGGCGAGTGATGGATCAGAATCTCATCCCTATTTCGGCCTTGGAACACACGAACAATGCGATTCTCAGTGAGAAAACTCGCAAATTATGTGCAGAGAAGACAAGTCCTTCCCCGAAGTCTCTCTTCCCTTATCGCTCATCACTCGTGACTGATTCGTCGTCACTTCCCAAGAACACAATCCCCAATTCATTCAATTGCTTCTTATCCACCGGGGTGGGACATTCAGCCATCATATCGACGGCACGAGCTGTCTTGGGGAAAGCGATGACATCGCGAATGGAGTTCTCACCGGCAAGCAACATGACAATCCGATCCAGACCCAAAGCAATTCCTCCGTGAGGAGGCGTGCCGTATTCCAGAGCTTCCAGAAAAAACCCAAAGCGTAGTTTAGCCTCTTCATCGCTTAGACCGAGGGCTTTGAACACAGTGGCCTGAATGTCCTGGCGATGAATACGGATCGAGCCACCCCCAATTTCCATTCCATTCAGAACCAGGTCGTAGGCTTTGGCGCGCACGCGGGCAGGGTCAGAAAAAATCCTGTCGATGTCTTCTTCCACCGGAGAAGTGAAAGGATGATGGCAGGCCACGTAACGTCTCTCGGTTTCGTCATATTCGAACATGGGGAAATGGGTTACCCAGAGAAGCTTGTAGGCATCCGTAGCGATGAGCTTCTCCTGTTTCCCTATCTGGAGGCGAACTGCACCCAAAGACTCCGCCACGACTTTCTTATGCCCTGAGATGACTAAGAGCAGATCACCCGGACGGGCCTGGGCCGCCAGAGCCATCTCGCGACACTTCTCCTCGCCCAGGCTCTTTACCAAGGGAGACTGCACTTCATTTTCTAAGACCTTGACATAAGCCAGCGTGTTCGCGCCAAAAACTCGGGCCACGGCCGTGAGGTCGTCCAACTGCCTGCGCGAATAGCCGGCGCAGCCTGACACACAAATTCCTTTGACCTGTCCGCCGCTCTCAACAGCGTTTTTGAAAGGTGGAAAATCGGTCTCTTTGAAAAGGGCCGTCAAGTCGATAAACTCCAGGCCGAAGCGCAGGTCCGGCTTGTCTGAACCAAAACGCTCCAGGGCATCGCGATAAGACAAGCGCGGGAATGGGGTCTGGATACTGATCCCTTTGACCGCAAATATTTCGGCGATGAGTGGCTCGACCAGACGGAACACGATCTCAGGTTGGGCAAAGGACATTTCAATGTCCACCTGGGTAAATTCTGGCTGTCGATCGGCCCGCAAATCCTCGTCTCGAAAGCAGCGAACGATCTGAAAATATCTATCCATGCCGGCAATCATCAGCAACTGCTTGAAAATTTGGGGAGACTGAGGCAACGCATAGAAGGAGCCCGGGTGAAGCCGCGAGGGCACCAGGTAGTCCCGAGCCCCCTCGGGCGTGGACTTGGTCAAAAAGGGGGTCTCAATCTCGTAAAATCCCTGCGCATCCATATAGCGGCGAACCGCCATAGTGATCTGATGCCGCAATTTAAAATTACGAGCCATTTTAGGGCGGCGCAAATCCAAATATCGATACTTAAGTCGCAGGTCTTCGGCAGTGGCAGTCTCATCTTCGATGGGAAACGGCGGCGTTTTGGCTTCATTCAAAATCAACAACTTGGAAACCAGCACCTCCACTGCACCTGTGGCGATGGCCGGATTGACGGTGTTCTCGTCACGTTGCAAAACCTTTCCACGGACAGCGATCACGAATTCCGAGCGCAGGTTCCTGGCCTTCTCATGGGCTTCAGCGGAGTGATCGGGATTAAACAGGATTTGCATCACCCCTTCGCGATCCCGCAGATCGATAAAAATGAGGTGGCCGAGGTCCCGTCTGCGAGCCACCCATCCCATTAACACGACCTCCTTGCCGGCCTGCCCAATGCTCAGCTCCCCACAAGTATGAGTCCTTTCCAGGTTATTGAGAGAATCTAAAGGCAAATCGGCGTCTCCTGTGGAGTGCGCTGGCTTGCCAGCGCTTTTCGTAGCCTGCGGCTTGACGCAGGCAAAAGGCCCTCGGCGACAGTCGTGGCTCCGACCGCCTGCCAGCGGTGGCGTCAGGCCGCCACCAACAAAGCGCTGTCAAGCCAGCGCACTCCAAAGAGCCTCTGGCAGGGGAACCCAAGAAGCGTCAACCACGCATTCTTTCAACGAGCTGCTCCGCACTCACCTCAACTTGTTCCCCGTCACTCATTCGCTTCAGTTGAAATTTCCCGCTGTGCAATTCGGCCTCTCCGATGATCAGAGCAAACTGGGCTTGCAGCTTGTTAGCCAGCCTCAGGGCACTCTTGAGGCTGCGAGGCTCAAAATCATAAGCACAGCGGATCCCCTGACGACGAAGATCGCGAGCCAATAGCGTGGACCGGGCAAAGGCGGCTTCGCCTAAAGGAGCCAGGAACAATTGGGGAGGAAGAGACGCCATCAAGTTGCCGGTCTGTTGCACCACCAGGATGAGTCGCTCCAGGCCCAGGGCAAAGCCAAACCCCTGGGTGGGCGGACCTTCCAGGAGCTCGGCCAGACCGTCATACCTGCCCCCGCCGATCAGGGTATTCTGGGCGCCCAGAATACGACTGGTAATTTCGAAAGTCGTGCGAGTGTAATAATCCAGCCCCCGCACCAGCCGAGGAATTACTGTGAATCCGATTCCCCGCTCCTTTAAATAGCTCAAGAATTTGTCAAAATGAGCCCGACAGCCATCGTCCAGGAAGTCCAAGATCGAAGGCAGCCCGTCGATGATCGGCTGGCAACTCTCGACTTTGCAATCCAAAACACGCAACGGATTGGTCTCGCTGCGTCGCTGGCAGTCCTCACAAAGCAGATCCTTCTTGGCCGCCAGTTCCTGCTTTAGTCTTTGCAAAAAGCGTGGCCTGCAGCGCGAACAGCCAATGGAATTTACTAATAAGGTGGATTCTTTAATGCCAAGCCTTCCCAGAAAAAGCTCCAGCATTTCCAAAACTTCCGCTTCAATGGCAGGATTGTCCGAACCCAGAACTTCAGCCCCAATTTGGTGAAACTGCCGGTAACGCCCTTTCTGAGGCCGTTCGCGGCGAAACATCGGACCGAGGTAATAGAGCTTCAAGACCTGGGGGTCTTGATAGAGTTGATGTTCAATATAGGAGCGAACCACGGGCGCCGTACCTTCGGGGCGCAATGTCAAAGAAGTCTCATCGCGATCTTCAAAGGTATACATCTCTTTAGAGACAATGTCGGTGTCTTCACCGACGCCTCGGGCAAACAATTCTGTCCTTTCAAAAACCGGGGTTCTGATTTCAGAAAAACCATACAGGTCGAAAATCTCCCTGGCTGTCGATTCCACCCTATTCCACACCGCCGATTCTGGCGGCAGGATATCGTGAGTTCCTTTGACGGCTCTAATCACGAGAAATATTCCACCGAGTCTCCGCCACGAAAAGCAACCACGAATGTGGAGATCGCAACTGGATTGCAATCCTGGCGATCCAAAAATCGTTTAAAGCTATCATAAAGAAACGCTACTAAGCAAGGCAGGCGGAGAAAGAGGAGCTTCTCATGATCCTTCGGATCACCACGAGCGATGAAAATTATTCCCCTCCGTGGAGGGAAGCTCTGAAAAAGTGGTAGGGCGAGCCTCCTGGCGAGCCATCAACCCAGCAAATCCTTGCCCCATGAGGCTCGGCGGGAGCCTCGCCCTCCCGATCTCGGTTTTGAATTTTTTAACAGCTCCAGGGCTGCAGGAGTGGGTTGTGCCGAACTCGAGGACCCACCCCTGAAGGCTACGCCTTCTGCCCCTCCCCCGGCCCTCCCTCACGGTCGGGCTACTGAAATGACTTACGGGACGTTGACGGGGCTGTTGTCTTCTCGCATGACAAATATTGCATTCCCTTTTCTTATGCTTTAGGCTTTCATGGTCGTTCACAGACAATATCATCTGATTGGCGCACACCTATAAACTACCTCCTCCGATCATCAATCATGTGAACCACGAGGCGATTCAACATGGCGAATAAGGGCAAAGTGAAGGTCGGAATCATCGGTTCGCAATTTGAAGCAGACATTCATGCGGCCTCCTTCCAGATCATGCCGGAAGAGGCGGAAGTTGTGGCTGTTTCCTCTCCAACTCCAGGCCATCCGGAAGAGCTAGCCAGGAAATACGGGATCCCCAGGGTTTTTCACGACTACAGGGAGATGTTAAAGGAGAAGGACATCGAGATGGTGACGATCACCGCACCCAATCGTCTCCATGCCCCGATGACGATTGACACCGCCCGGGCAGGCAAGCACGTGGTCTGCGAAAAACCGCTGTGTATGACTCTCGAAGAGGCCGACCAGATGATCGACACTTGCAAGCAACAGGGTTTGCACCTGTTCTACGCTGAAGAACTTTTCTTTACGCCCAAGTACGTCAAGGCCAAAGAAATGGCTGATCAAGGGGCCTTCGGTAAAGTGTATTTGGTCAAGCAGAGCGAGAAGCATTTCGGTCCACACGCTCCCTGGTTCTGGGACGTGGAGCAGTCCGGCGGTGGAGTATTGATGGACATGGGCTGCCACGGCATCGCCTTTTGTTACTGGTTTCTGAATCGCTCATCCATCAAAAGTGTGTACTGCCAAATGGGCACCTATGCCCATGGCGACAGGACCCGGGGTGAAGATAATTCCATCTGCATTCTCGAGTTCGAGAATGGTGCTGTGGGTTTAGTCGAGGATAGTTGGGCGCGGCGTGGCGGCATGGACGATTGCATCGAGGTCTATGGGAACGGCGGCGTGACTTACGCCGATTTGCACATGGGAAATGCGCTGCCGACCTATAGCGAGTCGGGTTACGGTTATGCGGTCGAGAAGGCCCCCACCACCCAAGGCTGGACCTATCCCGTTTTCGAAGAGCTATGGAACTACGGCTTCCCCCAGGAGATGCGTCATTTCGCTCGTTGCGTGCGAGGCAAGGAAGAACCGATCGCGACCGGGGAGGTGGGCCGATTGGTGCAGGAGGTGCTTTGCGCGGCCTACCAGTCGGCACGGCTGGGCTGCAAGGTGCGGCTGCCTTTTCGCCCGCAGCGTGTCAAGAAACCCATTGATCTTTGGTGGGCTGCGCCGGCCGGGCAGTGAGCGGAAATCAGGATTCATCCTATCCATAGAGATCGCCGAGGACGCAAAAACCCTAAAGTCCTGGCATACTCCCGTGTGCCGTTAATTGTTCGCTCGTGGCCTGACGCGAAAGGAGATGCTCCGATTGTCACTATCTTTAACAGTCCATCGCAACGTTTGCGCCTCGGGATCATAAGACTGAGCGTTATGGTCGAGAATCTCGCCCCGATATTCCAGTGAAAAGATGTCCGGCGAGTCAGCAATCATCCCTTTAACCTCCCACCGCATTGAAAAGAGGTTGTCAATTCTGGTCACCTCAAAATCATTCTTCTCAGTTTCTCCCAGCAGCGGGAGAATACTCAGAATATTTTCAAACCCCCCTTTCAAGGCAGCATCGCACTTGAATGGAGTTTGATTACTTAAGTCAACCGTGGCATTTTTGAGGCCCCATTCTTTCAGGTTATCCGCCGTTTTCGCCAAGTCCCGATAAAAGTCATTCATTTCCGCTTTCTGGGCGGCGGCATTCTCTTCGCTTGATGAGATACTCTTGAACTTGAAAGTGACGTTGCCGGACAAATTCTTGCGCCGCTTTCCCGGCGCACCCATTCGCTCGCAACGGATGAGGTGCGCTTTGCCTGTAGGGGTCGCCACTTTTCCGGCGCACCATCTGCTCGCGACGGACGAGGTGCGCTTGTGAAGCAGCGCACCCTACTTCAAAATGGTGTACGATTGACCCGCATGATCATCCGACGTCCCAGAGGGTGTTGCCTATGCCTGAATATCGGCGTCTTTTCGTTCCGGGAGCTTGCTACTTCTTTACGGTCGTCACCTACAAACGATCTCCCTGGCTCTCCGAAGATCTCTCGCGAAGGCTCCTTCGGCAGGCGATCCTTCACGTGAGAACGAAACATCCCTTTCGAATTGAAGCTTGGGTCTTGCTTCCGGATCATCTTCACTGCCTGTGGCGGCTTCCGAAGGGAGATTCCGACTTCTCCACCCGCTGGAATCTGATCAAGGGCTGGGTGACTACTCACCTCCCCCACAATCTGCAGGTCTGCAACCCTTCCAATTCACATCGGAAACGTCGAGAGCAGGCGGTTTGGCAGCGGCGCTTCTGGGAACATCGTATTCGCGACGATGACGATTTTCGGCACCATTGCGATTACATCCACTACAATCCGGTCAAGCATGGTTTGTGCTCCGCCCCTAAGTTCTGGCCCTTTTCCAGTTTCCACCGATTCGTGAAGGAAGGCAAATACGATCTGAACTGGGGTAGCCAGATTATGCCGGAAGGAATTGACGGAATCTCAGGAAAAATGGGCGAGTGACTGTAGGGTGGCGCCGCTTTCCCGGCGCACCATCTACTCGCGACGGATGAGGTGCGCTTGTGAAGCAGCACACCCTACTGCTACTGCCGGCGACGGATGAGGTGCGCTTGTGAAGCAGCGCAACCTACTGCTACTGCTGGCGACGGACGAGGTGCGCTGGAGAGGCAGCGCACCCTACTGCTTCACCTTTTTTCCACCTTCCAGGATATTAGCGCCGGCTGCGGTTGTCTGAGCGATTGGAGGAAGCTGGTGGGGCGCTGCGACTTCCACCGCGCTCCACGCGGAAACCGCCGCCGCGCTCTCCACGATTTCCGCCTCCCTCAAAAGCCCGAGGGGCGCGCTCGGTAACGATGGGTTTGCGCATTTCCAGCGGTGGTCTTTCAAATGAGCGTGGACCGGGGGAACGCATCTCTTGCCGGGGCCCAGCCGGACTCCGCCACTCGGCTCGCGGTGCAGGACCGGACTCGGAGCCAGAAGGGAAACGATTCCAGGTGCCGCTTTCCCTTTGAGGTCTAGAGTCGAAATTCCCCGAGCTGCGCTCCATGGGTGCTGATCGGGCTTGGGGAGTGAAACGCTCCCACCCAGGCCGGTTTTCAACTGGTGTGGGGGCCGAGGCCCGGGATCGGAATGGTGCCGAGTTTCGATCCTGCCCGGAGGTAGTTTCCGACTGCATCGACCGTTCGGCATTGCCCGCATTTGAAAAGCGCTGCCAGTTAGGACGGTTGGTCGAACGATCAGGCATAAATTGAGACTGTGGTTTTCCCTCCTGTCTCGAATTCGCCGCAGGTGGGCGCTCCGATCGTGCCGGAGCAGACTCGAATTTTCGCGGAGACTCCACCGATCTTGAAGCGGGGTTGGGCCGACTGTTTTCGAATCGCCCCGCAGGTGCTTGTCTTCCCCCAACGGCCTGCGAGCTGCCGCTTTCAAATCTCTGCCAGCCTTGAGGGTGAGCATGCCGAGTTGATTGATTTTCATTTCTTCTAGCAGGACTTGTACCCGTCCTGGCTGGCGACTCCTGCCGGCCTGTTGGGGTCGGTTGGCTCGTTCTTGCCGGTCCGGTGCCGGCGGGTTGACCGAACCGGTTCCAGCCTGGCCGGTCGACGTTTGGCTTATTGGTCTGGAGAGCTCGATCTCCCTGTACCCCGGGACGAACCGTAGGGCTGCCCGGCCTCGCAGAGCTGGGATTGGAGGTCGAGGGCATTGCGGCTGGTGGATTTCCAGCCAGACGACCTGATCTGCTTTTTTGAGGCCGTGCGGCCCCCCCGCGCAGTGGGGTCTAGCGGATTGTGGGTCTGCACCATCTGCTGGATCGCGGCTGCATGAGTGGCGAAGGGTTGAGGTCCAGCGGGCGGTGGGCTCTTGGTGAAAAAGCGTTCGTTGTTATTGGAGCGCGCGGGCAATGAAGCGGGATTGACTGCGCGATTGACTGGCCGCAAGCTGTCGCGTGTAGGCACGGCAGGCACGGTGCCCGCAACTAACTGAGCTTGGCGAAAGGTAGCGGCATTCACAGCCTGGGAAGTGCGCGGGATGCGTCCTCTGACAAAATCCTCCGTAGAGACCGTCGTGAGGGCGCGGCGGGCTCTGACATTGCTTAGTGCGGTCTGGACGTTGGAGATAAACGGCTGCCGGCGGCCGGCCAGTGGACCTATACCTCCAACGTTGTTTATATTAGTAACGTTTCTGACGTTAGTTATGTTGGTCACGTTGATCACGTTGTAGCTGTGACGGCCGTACCGGGAACCGTACCAGGGATAATAATAATCACACGGACCCACGGGCAACCAGCCAATCGAGTTATAGCCGAATCCGAAGCCAAACCCCCAGTGGCGCCCGCCGAATCCAAATCCGAAAAATGAAACATAGGCCGGCGACCAAATCGGACGATAGGCAGCATAAATGGGTCCCGGCCACCAGCACCACGAGCTACCGTAATAGAACCAGCGCCCGTAATGGTAAGGCGCCCAACCCCAGGGCTCGTAGGAAACCCAAGTCCATCCCCAATAAGGCTCCCAAACCCAACGGCCCTGACGGTAGGGCGCCCAGTTCGAATCTGCGTAAGGAGACCAGACATAGTCATAGCCGGGCACATAGGTCCAGCGGCCATAGCGGTCAAGGTCGTGCGTCCCGGTGTAATAGCTGTTGGCATAACGCCAGCTTTGTGCATCTTGGATGGTCTTGTCCCGATCTTGATTCCAGCGGTCCCAATCATCGTGCCCTGGGGCTCGCGTCACATGGTATTGGGGCTCATCTGTGCCTT
This sequence comes from Acidobacteriota bacterium, assembly GCA_003224725.1. Taxonomy (GTDB): domain Bacteria; phylum Acidobacteriota; class Terriglobia; order Versatilivoradales; family Versatilivoraceae; genus QHZQ01. Next base: position 15,604 of record QHZQ01000075.1, read on the forward strand.
GAATGGTAATGAGGTCGTTCTTTTCCACCCGCGTGCTGCCCTGCGGCGTCGAAACTTCAGCTTCACCGTTGCGGACGATGACCTCCGTCTCGGAGTTTGAATTCACCTGGATGCGATAGGTTCCTTCCTGAAGCGGGCGCACGGCCACGTTGGGCGTGTCAATCTCTATATCAGCCTCGTTTCCTTTGAAGACTGTGTAGGTGATAAGCCCCTGGGCAAGCTGAATCTGAACGCGGGTGCGAGTGAGGTCGGCAATTTTGGCTTCCGACCGCTGGTCGAGACGCACAACGTTGGCATGATCGAGCTCAATTTCCGTGCGTGAGCCAGCGCCAGTGGAAACCTTGTCGCCCCCGACGACGGGAGCGTTCAATGTGGTCGCCACCCAGTCGCCCGAGTCGCCGCGCATGGTCGAGACGTCTCCATGAATCAAGCTAACGCGTGCGGCGCCCGGCTCCGGTTCCTCAGCCAGAACCTTAGTCTGAATGAGAAAGCTTAACGACAAAACCAAACCCAGAATCAAATTTTGCCTTTTCATGTCGTCCCCCTTGCTCCACTTTCGAGCCACACCTTTAACGACACGTTCTTAAGGGCAAGATTGAGACCAGACTGCTTGAAAGATCCACTTCTTAGCTATCCCTGCTCTTTGTCTATGCTTGCAGGAAATGACGCAAGAAGGTAAACGGGCCCAATCGATAATGCTGTGGCTGCTTTCAGCCAGCCGGTGGCTGATTTCGGCCAGTCAGGGAAATCTAAGATTGCCTGGCAACTATTCGATGCAACCCGTGTTAAAGAAAAAGTCACGCGTGTACGAACTTTCAGGTGTAGGTGAACAACCGATCGACTATTTAATTTAACAACCATAGGAGGAAATTCTATGACAAAGGTAATGGGAATTCTGGTGTCACTTCTGTTGCTGGTACCAACCCATGTCGTTTTGAGCGCTCAAGAAAATCAAGGCGAGAAATTGGAAAGAAAGAGTGAGAGGTTGGAACGTCAAGGAGAGAGAAAGGAGAGAAGGGGAGAAAGGAAGGAAAGACGCGGCGAAAGGTTAGAAAATCGAGGGGAAAAAATAGAGAGCCGGGGCGAGCGGGTAGAGAACCAAGGTGAAAGATTAGAGAGAAGAGGCGAGAAGACAGGAAATGAAGCTCTGGAAAAGAAAGGCGAGAGAATGGAGCGCCGAGGCGAGAGAATAGAAAACCGCGGGGAAAGGCTCGAACGGATTGGCGAGAAGAAAGAAAGGAAAGGCCAACGGTTGGAAAGAAGGGGTCAGAGGAGAGAGCGGCGAGGCGAAAAGTTAGAGGGAAAAGGCGAGAAGCTGGAGCAGCATTTGAGGAATTGACGTCTAACTAATCTAACCAGGGGCTTCGTCCCTGATATCCCTGCGGGACAGGGGAGTCAGGATTCAGGAATCAGAATGGCTGACTGTTTTGTCCAAGCCCCGCTAGGGGTGAAATATTAGTAGCCCAGGGTGGAGCGCCAGCGGAAACCTGGGTTTGCGGCCCCATTTTCAGTTTTCTCCCTCTCCCCGCACAGGCGGGGAGAGGGTTGGGGTGAGGGGCGTGAGTTGAGAAAAGGAGAACAAAATTCCCGTTTCGCCGCGCATAACGGTCTGCGGTGGTCGTGGGCAGTTCGCGACGAAAAGCCCACGGGCTTCGCCTTGATATCCTGGCACATCGTCCTTCGAAACCTGAATGCCGAGCACGACGACGGGGACGAGAAACGACGACGATTCCGTAGACGAGAATAAGATTCTCGTTTCAATCCACATGACGGGGTAAGCGTTTTCGGCGACAGGGCCCCCGAAAACGTGGCCCCTGCGGGCAGCAGAAAACATGCGACTAATCTCCGACTCCAAACAACAGGTCTAAGACCATGCAGGACATGAAGACCATGAAGGTTTACAGCACGACGCTCCTCGGACCAACCACTACCCCCTCCGCATCGAAGTTTCTCAAAAAGCCTTGTTGGATACCTCGGAGCCTCAAGTAAACCAGTTGTTCAGCTGGGTGAATCCCTTTATTTTCCTCCACACTTCTCAACTCCAAAATGATTTCGTTCTCAACTCAGACAAAATTGGGTTATCACAATCCCGGTGAAGTCCTTGGTATTCGACGGGAAAGCTGTCCAACTCCCTCTTCATGCCCTTCATGTTTTTTCATGGTGGGCCATTTCCCCACGGTCCTCTTCTTCGCAAAGCGCAGCCAAGAGGACCGCCCTCCCAGAGGACTTTCAACCTTCGTCCGTCAAACCCATCTTGGAAAGGCGATAGCGCAGGGCGTTGCGTGAAAGTCCCAGCAAGCGTGCCGCCTGGCTCTTGTTACCATTGGCTCGGCGGAGAGCTTCCTTGATCATTTCGTCTTCCCACTGTTCCAGCGTCAGTCCCTCAGGCAAGAAATCTGTCGAGGCGGCTGAGGGCCGCGAGGGCGAAATATCCAGGTGAATATCCCTGACATCGATGACCTGGCCGGTGGAGAAGGCCACAGCGCGCTCGATGATGTTTTCGAGCTCTCGCACGTTGCCGGGCCAATGAAATTCTGTCAAGAGGTCCAACCCGGCAGGTGTGATGCCCTGGATGGGCTTGCCGGAATCGCGGGCGAAACGCTCGATAAAATAATCTACCAAGTAAGGGATGTCTTCCTTATGCTCTCGCAAGGGTGGAATGTTGATGGGCACGACATTCAAGCGGTAATAGAGATCCTCGCGAAAGGTTCCCTGTTCGAGTGCCGCCCGTAAGTCTCGGTTGGTAGCCGCCACCAAACGCACATCAACTTTGAGCCTCCGGGTTGCTCCCAGGCGCTCGAATTGGCGTTCCTGGAGCACGCCCAACAACTTCACCTGGATGCCTGGCGGGACATCGCCGATTTCGTCGAGAAAAATGGTCCCCTTGTCGGCAAGCTCGAATTTCCCCGGCTTGCTCGTAGTGGCCCCCGTAAACGCACCTTTTTCGTATCCAAACAATTCACTTTCCAGCAGGTTTTCCGGGATCGCGGTGCAATTGATCTTGACGAAAGGGCCGTTAGGGCGGCGCGAGTTCTCGTGAATGGCACGGGCGATCAGGTCTGTGCCCACACCGCTTTCACCGCCCAAGAGTACTGTGGAGTTAGTAGGTGCCACCCGGCCCACCGTTGCCAGGACCTCTTGCATCCGAGCGCTCTTGGCCACAATGTTCCTGAACTCGTAACGCTTTCCCAGCGCCTCGCGCAAGGAGCGGTTTTCCTCGCGCAAGCGG
>QHZQ01000426.1:0-946 GCA_003224725.1 Acidobacteriota bacterium
ACTTTTGAGGAAAGAATGGCCGGTTCACCCGAGGCAATCCAAGCATGGTTTTACCCTGGCGATAATTATGGAGAGGAGTTTGTGTACCCGAAGGCAAGAGCCATAGAGATTGCCAAAGCAACCAGGCGGTAGCGAGCAACCTCATTCCGCCGAGGGTCGCGTCAGCAGCTGGTCCCTCACCCGGCGTTCGGCCACTCTCTTCTCAAGCGAGAGGCATGGGAGCTTTGAGAAAGCTCCTTGAGTGAGGGGTAGCTTTCGGCAGTAAACGTGACGACTCTTGAACTTTTGGCAGCGGTGATCCTACGGGCTGTCAATGCCTTCGGGAACTGGTAACCAACCTTACCAAGCCAACGTCCGCGGACTTGATCCCTAAAACTTAACTGGTTCTCGCTGCAAAAATAGCAGTGCCGGTGAACGGCATGGTGGAACGCGCGCTCCGTCGCGCGTTTTCCAGCGTGCGCAGAGCGCCCGCTCCACCCGAAACAGCCTGTTTTACCGGCGAATCAGGAGAACCGTCAGGGTCGGAGGTGTGGCTTGCTCCAGAGAAATTCCCGGCGGGAGATTCAGGTTCTGGGACTCCACAGCAATGACGTGCAGGCCTTCCTTCATCCCAAGTAAATTGACTCTTACGACTAATTGATTTTCATCCAAAGTGTTGAAGAGTCTCGTAGCCGCTCGAAGTTGGACTGCGAGCATAGTATTGGAAGGGTCAGTGATCTCGAGGCCCGCCGGTACATTTTCATATTCAATCGGGGCTGTAAAGATCCGGACAGAAACCCCTGTCATGAAGACTAGTCCCCAAATCAGGGATGCCATTCCAAACGCTAACACTTTCAGCTTTAAGTTACCGAACAAACGCGCGCGAATCTTTCGACTCGACAGAGATGACTCGGAAGTGCCGGCCCTTGGCATCTGCTGAATCAAATCGGTGACATTCTCCATGCGG
>QHZQ01000426.1:1043-5390 GCA_003224725.1 Acidobacteriota bacterium
TTGGGCAGATCCTCGCGACTGGTCAAAGGCAAGAAAACACCGACCCGAGAAATACGACCTGCTTCAATCACGACGGCGCCATCGTGCACAGGGGATACTTTTCGGAAAATGGCGTCGAGAATCTCCCTTGAAATCATGCCCTCCAAGGGAACGCCTCCAGTTAGCAAGTTCTTTAAGGAGTCCTTTCTGGCGAGAATCATGAGGGCCCCTCGTTTGGTAGCCGCCAGTGCGAATGCCGTTTGCGCAATGGCAATGCCCTCCGAGGTTGGTTCTGACGGCATCCAGCGGACCAGCCGGTTGAGTGGATCTAAATGGGCCAAGGCATGGCGAATCTCCGAATGATAGACTACTACCAGCAACACCACAGCGGCAATCGCCGCTACGTGTAAAACCCAGGCAGTCACAATCAGGTCCAACTGCCGCGCCAGGCTTCCGGTCAGGACCAAGGCCCCAATGCCCACGAACAGTCGAAGAACTCGAGTCTGTCTTCCCCACCGCAAAAGCCAATAAATGACTGTAACAAGAACAAGAAAGTCGACGATGTTTTGCCAACGGACAAAGAGGATATTCGACATAGGCGCTCTTGACTAGCTCTCATCACTCCCCCTCTCGGGCTCTCGGGAGGGGAAAGAAGGCTTCGGCCTTCAGGGGTGGGTCCTGCCCGCCCGGAACAACCCACCCCTACACCCCTCCAGCGGAGGGGAATCCTCAGTTGAAGAGGGGAAGCCAGGACGGTAGGTCACGGCAAGGTCGTTGTCGTGCACCGCAACACCCTTAAGGGGATGAACAGGTTCAAAGCTTGGTTGTCTGCCCATCGAAGAAAGAGACGCTTCGTTGCTTGGGCCCTCTCTTGAGCAAGGAGACGCCTCATTGAACGGTCACGCCCATGCCTTGTCGCTTCTGGCCTGGTCTGTATCACGTCGAAATGTCCAATGCCCAGCAGACACTGTGGAGTATTGAGCCTGCCCTTTGAGGAATACCGAATTTCATCCGCCATGTCAAAACGTGCACGGGCGATAGGATTTGGCTGCCCAATGAGAAAGGCTCTACTTCTTGGACTTCCTTGGCCTCTTTTTATTCTGTGAAAATTGCACGCTGTGCCGCAGTTTGGTCAGCAGATCCCTTAGACTAGCCTTTTCTGCGTTGTTGAGTCCTGAACAAATCTTGCGCAGCTCCAAGTAGTGTCCTGGCAAGATCGATTCCAGCAAGGTCTCACCGGTTCTCGTTATCCGCGCAACGCGTACACGCCGGTCGCGCTTATCGGCGACACGCTCCACCAGGCCCTTCCGTTCCAGGCTGTCCACCAGCCCCGTGATGTTGGCCCGGCTCACCAGCAAAAGCTCACCGATCTCGTGCAATGGGCAGCCTTCACTCCCACTCCGGCTCAGGATCATGAGCAGATTGAAGGAGGACAATGAAAGCCCATGCTTGCCAATGGCACGGGCCAGGCGCGTTGCGGTGACGTTATAAGTATAGGCCAGGTTCAAGAGCACCTCCACCGAAGGCAAATGAAATTGGCGGTAGCGCTGACCGTGTTGGCGAACGCGATCCCGATAATAGATCTCCCGCTTATCAGTCGCGGTTTGCTTAGGTTTAGGGGTCACACCGGTCAGTGTAACAGGAATATCATTAACTGGTAAATAGTTAAGGCCCTAACTATATTTTGCCTCACGATTCTGCTATGCTACGATTGAGTTTTTAGCCAGCGAGGGGTAGACCATGAGATTTCTGTTCATCGTTATGCTTGGGCTTCGGCGCAGGTGGCAAGGCACACGTCTTCGGGTTGGCGTTTACGCTTCGCTGCTGGCAAGCAGCGTCTCTTTTTTGGCGTGTTCGGGGAATCGAGCTAGTGCTACAACCGAGCAGGCTGTCCTAAAGGAAGCCGTGCCGGTGGCGGTCTCCACAGTGATTCAAAAGACCGTCCCGATCGAGGTGCGTGCTATTGGAAACGTCGAGGCCTATTCTACGGTCTCGGTTAAAGCCTTGGTTAGTGGAGAATTGATAAAGGTCTATTTCAAGGAAGGACAAGAAGTAAGAAAAGGGGATCTACTCTTCCAGATTGACCCTCGCCCCTTTGAAGCTGAACTCAGACGCGCCGAAGGGAATCTGGCCAAAGACACGGCACAGGCCAAACAAGCGGAAGCTAACCTGGCCAGAGACATGGCCCAGGCAAAGAATGCCGAAATGCAGGCCCGTCGTTATGCAGACTTGTTCAAGGAGGGAGTCGTTGCCAGAGAGATCTTTGATCAGATTCGCACCAATTCAGATGCTTTGGACGCAACCATCCAGGCCGACAAGGCCAGTCTAGAGTACTCCAGTGCTGCCATTCGGTCTGACAAGGCTGCCATTGAAAATGCCAAACTTCAGCTCGGATATTGTACGATCCGCTCCCCCATGGATGGGCGCACGGGCAACCTCATCGTTCACCAGGGCAATATCGTCAAAGCCAACGATAGCCCGCCCCTAGTGATTATTAACCAGATCCAACCCATGTATGCGACTTTTTCCGTTCCCGAACAATACTTGTCAGAAATCAAGAAGCATATGGCTGCGGGCAAACTCGCAGTGGCCGCCACTCCGCCTAAGGAAGAGACGAATGCTGTCCAAGGTGTTCTGACTTTTATAGATAACACGGTGGATAACACGACGGGAACCATCCGGTTGAAAGGAACCTTTGCCAACCGGGAGAAGCACCTCTGGCCCGGACAGTTTGTCAATGTAGTCCTGACGTTGAGCACACAGCCTAATACAGTCGTGGTCCCTTCACGGGCGGTCCAGACGGGGCAGACAGGCCAGTACGTCTTCGTCGTCAAGCCCGATTTGACGGTGGAATCCCGGCCCGTGGTTATTGGTACATCCCTCAGCAGCGAAGTGGTCATCGAGCGGGGCCTCAAACCGGGTGAGACCGTAGTGATCGACGGTCAGCTCCGGCTGACTCCGGGAGCTAAGGTGGAAGTCAAGAAAAGCTTGGAGGGCACCCAGGAAAGGCGCTCATGAGTATTGCGGAGCTTTTCATTCGTCGTCCTGTGATGACGACACTGGTAATGCTAGGCATCCTCCTGTTTGGTGTCATGGGGTATCGCCTATTGCCTGTCAGCGACCTGCCCAACGTAGACTTCCCTACCCTTCAGGTCTCTGCCAGCCTTCCCGGTGCCAGTCCGGAGACTATGGCCTCATCGGTAGCCACTCCTCTGGAGCGTCAGTTTTCTACCATTGCCGGCGTGGATTCCATGACTTCGACCAGCGCCTTGGGGCTCACCCAGATCACGATTCAGTTTGCGCTGAGCCGAAACATCGACGCCGCCGCGCAGGACGTCCAGGCAGCCATTACTGCGGCCCAGCGGCAACTGCCTGCGGGTATGCCCAGCCCTCCCACCTACCAGAAAGTCAACCCTGCCGACCAGCCCATTCTTTTCATGTCTTTGAACTCTAAAACTCTTCCTCTCTCCACGGTTGATGAATATGCAGAAACCATGATCGCTCAACGCATTTCTACAATCAGCGGCGTGGCTCAAGTGGGAGTCCTGGGGTCACAGAAATTTGCCGTGAGGGTTCAACTGGATCCCATGCTCTTGGCGTCCCGTGGAATCGGCATTGACGAGGTGGAGAAGGCTGTTCAACAAGGCAATGTAAATCTTCCCACCGGGACCTTGTACGGGAATCACCAGGCCTTTACGGTCGAGTCCAACGGCCAGCTCACCAACGCCGAGGCCTACCGCCCTTTGATCGTAGCTTACCGCAACAGTTCTCCGGTGCGCCTTCAGGAGCTTGGCAGAGTCATCGATAGCGTGCAGAACGATAAAATAGCAAGCTGGTTCAATCAGACCCGCTCGATTATTCTGGCCGTGCTGCTTACACGGTAGAGGTCGTGGACTCCATCAAGAAACTATTACCCACCTTCCGAGCCCAACTGCCGGCCGGCGTGAATCTCAATATTCTCTACGACCGTTCTGAATCTATCCGGGCCTCGGTCGGTGATGTCAAGTTCACGCTGCTGCTGACGATCTGCCTGGTGGTCCTGGTGATCTTCTTGTTCCTGCGAAACCTGCCAGCCACGGTGATTCCCAGCCTGGCCCTGCCGATGTCGATCATCGGCACATTCGCAGCCATGTATCTTTTGGGTTATAGCCTGGATAACCTATCCTTAATGGCCCTGACTCTTTCCGTTGGCTTTGTAGTCGATGATGCCATTGTCGTGCTGGAAAATATTGTCCGTCACACGGAGGAGGGAGAGGGTGTCTTACAAGCTGCGCTGGAGGGCTCAAGGGAGATCGGCTTCACCATTGTGTCCATGACACTCTCACTGGCCGCCGTCTTTATCCCGGTGCTCTTCATGGGCGGGATTAT
>QHZQ01000426.1:5410-7545 GCA_003224725.1 Acidobacteriota bacterium
CTTTGTCTCTTTGAGTTTGACGCCCCTCCTCTGCAGCCGCTTTTTGCGGCCGCCGCGTGAGGAGACGCATGGTCGCTTTTACACCGTCATGGAGGGCATTTTCCAAAAGATGCTGATGGTTTACGAGTGGAGTCTGCAGCGGGTCTTAGATCATCGCCCCGCTGTGATGGCCATTTCGGGAGTTCTCCTGGCGGCCACAGGCTACCTCTTTGTCATGATCCCCAAGGGGTTCATCCCCAACGAAGACAACGGACAGATCTTCGGCTTTACCGAGGCTGCCCAGGACATCTCATTCCAGGAGATGGCGCGTCACCAGCAGGCGGTGGCCGAGGTCGTTGGACAGGATCCCAATATTGCCTCCTTCTCTTCGAGCTTCGGAGCGAGCGGCCCGAACGCCACCGGTAATGCCGGCCGGATCTTTGCCCGGCTGAAGCCCCGCTCAGTGAGAAAGCTTTCCCCCGAGGACGTCATTGAGCAATTGCGTCCGAAGTTGGCCCAGATCCCCGGCATTCGGGTCTACCTGCAGAATCCTCCCCCGATCCGGATCGGGGGGCAATTGACCAAGAGCGTCTACCAGTACACGCTGCAGGGCACCGACACCGAGGAACTTTACCGCGTGGCCCCCTCCATCGAATCCAAGATTCGTGCGCTGCCTGGCTTGCAGGACGTGACCAGCGACCTGCAGATTACCAGCCCCCAGGTCGTCGTCGAGATCGACCGGGATAAGGCCTCGGCGTTGGGCGTCACGGCAGAACAGGTTGAAAATGCACTCTACGATGCCTACGGGTCTCGGCAGGTCTCAACGATTTACACAGCCACCAACGAGTACTGGGTAATCCTGGAACTGGAACCCAATGATCAGAAAGACCCTGCGGCCCTTTCCATGCTTTACATCCGCTCGGCGAGAGGTCCGCTGGTTCCCTTAAATGCCGTAGCCAGGCTGACCCGAGGGGTTGGGCCCTTGACGGTAACTCACCTGGGTCAGCTCCCTTCCGTGACCGTTTCCTTCAATCTCAAGCCGGGTGTCTCTCTGGGCGATGCCGTGAACCAAATTGAAGAGATCCGACGGGTTGATCTGCCGGCTACCATCAGCACCAGCTTCCAGGGTGTGGCTCAGGCCTTTCAGTCGTCTCTTCAGGGTCTGGGGCTGCTGTTGCTAATGGCCATTTTAGTCATTTACATGGTACTCGGCATCCTGTACGAGAGCTTCATTCATCCGTTGACCATCCTTTCAGGTCTCCCCTCGGCCGGATTCGGAGCCTTGCTCACCTTACTGATCTTCCATACCGACCTGAATATCTATGCCTTCGTGGGAATCATTATGCTGGTGGGAATCGTGAAGAAGAACGCTATCATGATGATTGATTTCGCTATCGAAACCCAAAGGACCGAAGGGAAAAAACCCTCAGATGCCATCTATGAGGCCTGCCTGGTGCGCTTCCGTCCCATCATGATGACCACCATGGCGGCCCTGATGGGCACATTGCCGATAGCCCTCGGTTTCGGAGCCGGGGCCGAATCGCGCCGCCCCTTGGGGCTAGCCGTGGTAGGCGGTCTGGTAGTCTCACAGCTCTTGACACTCTATATCACACCTGTCTTCTACATTTACATGGAGTCGTTTCGACACGACGCTGGCGCTTGCGACTCCGTCGATCTGCCCCGCCGGAGCAGATCCCGGCTGAATCAGCGGCTGGCACTGCTCCTCTAAAAAGAAGATGATGGGTCGCTTCGGTTGATGCTCACTCCTGCGAAAATCCCCTCTGGGGAGGGGCAGAAGGCGTAGCCTTCGGGGTGGGTCCTGCCGGTTGGGGATAACCCACCCCTAGGAGGGGAATAATTTTCATTCTTGCTGGTGCCGCCGAGGCGACATTAAAGTGGGAGGCGCTCTCCGGATGGCGATTACGCAGGTCGGACAGAGCTACCGCGTCGGGACAATCGCCGCTCGGAGAGCGCCTCCCACATTGGACAGACCCCATTTTCATCCGTGGTGGTACCCCAAAAGGCAGGAACTTTTACGGAAAAACTGGAGATGGCACTGGCGAACTCAGCGACATGCCTTGCTCGTTCGAAGCGTGAAGTGCTCGCTTTCGATTAAAGGTGTCTAGCAGTATCCTGCCCTTTTCTGATTTCCCATG
>QHZQ01000427.1 GCA_003224725.1 Acidobacteriota bacterium
AATGGGTGCTGTGGTTGGCTGAGTAGTTCGCCTCAATAAGCACGTTGCCCGGCAACTCTCGCTCAATTCCAAGGCTCCACTGATAAATCTCGGCATTCCGGAAAGTGTCGCTGAGGTTGTTGGAATTGCTAAAGCCCCAGCGATCCAGCAATCCATATTTGGGTCCCGGCGGAGGACCCAGGCCGTTAGGCAAAGGATTTGACAGTGTGGCAAAACGACTGACGCCACCATCTTTAGAGAAAATGAAATTCACCGGCCGGACCCAGGCTGGACTGACATATTGAAAATTGGTGTGTGGATTGAAGCCGAAATAGACTCCTGCGCCACCGCGTAGAACCGTTTTTTGATTCAGGCGGAAGGCAAAACCCAGTCGCGGCCCAAAGTTGTTTCGATCCGAGCTAATGGTACGTTTGTCGGAGTCGGCCAGTCGGTTGACACCGTGGATTCTTCCCAGTCCCGGCACATCAATGCCGCTATCGCCGCTAAAGTCACTCCACGAGAGCCGGTTAAAGCGTTCGGTATAAGGAGTGCTCCACTCATAGCGCAGGCCCATGTTTAGCGTCAGACGCTTGGTCAGCTTCCAGTCGTCCTGGATAAAGAAGCCCGTATCCTTGGACTTGTTGGAGGTCGGAGGAGTCGTCCCCATACTCGCATCGTTTGGCCAGCCCACCAACAGCGAGGCAATGGCGTTACCTTGAGAATCGTTGGGGTTAAAAGGGTCTTGTACCGTTTCCCCTCGGCCAAAGAAGAAAGCGCCGTTGGGGTCGCAGGGTTGCCAGAAGTTGTTGAGGAATTGTCTCTGCTCCCCACCGAATTTCAGGTTGTGGCCGCCGATGACCTTAGCAAGCGAAGAGGAATACATCCATTGGGTGTGTGCTTCCACCGTGTCAGCGCAGCTAGATCCGACGATCGATTGGTACCCGTCAAATTCGAAGGCCGGCAAGCGCTTTAATCCGGAGTTCTCAGCCAGAATCGGAGGCAAGCCAACACTCCCGGCGTCGAAGTCCTGCAGGATTCTTTGCTCGTGGAAGCGGTCAACCCCTAGCCGGCTGGTCCAAAGGATGCTAGGAGACGGGGTCCAGTCGTACGAGATCACCGCATTGTGAATGTTGGTCTTATCCGTGGTGGATCCCTGAATAACAGAAGAACCCGCGGGTTGATCGTCCAGATAATGGATCTTTCCGTAGCGGACGAAAACGCGACTCTTGTCCGTGAAGACATGGTCGATCTTAAAGTCAAAGTGATAGCCGGGACTGGAACCTATCACATTCTTGGTGAAATTGTTCCGTCCGGTGATGGGATCGCCGGCCTGTGTCGGAGCAGGGTAAAGATCCATAATCTTCATTGCCACTGGATCCAACAAGTTTGAAGGGATCCTGTTTCCCGCGAACGGCTCCCTGATCCAGTTTCCGTTGGCGTCATACTGGCCAGCGTTCGGGTTGAAGATTTGTTGGAGCGTACCGTCCGCATTGAAGGTCTGGGAGAAGTCTCCCGCTTTCTGGAGATCGGTGGGTACAGTACTAACTATGAGATTGGGAGAACGGTCCCTGGTTTTCTCGAAGTCGGTGAAGAAGAAGGTTTTCTTCTTGATAATGGGGCCTCCAACCGATGCGCCATACTGGTCATGCACATAGTCTCCCTTGCCTTCGCCATCCCGATTGGCAAAAAAACTGTTGGCATCAAACCGCGGACGCTGGAAAAAATACCAGCCGCTGCCGTGGAATTCATTCGTGCCTGATTTGGTAACGATATTGATCACGGTGCCGCCATTATTACCGAACTCGGCTGAAAAGTTGTTGTTCTGGAGCTTGAACTCTTGAACGTTTTCAATCAAGGGCTGGTATTTTACAGTAGTGTTGCCACCCTCGCCACCTTCGGGGGAGCTGGTCAAAGCGCCATCGGCTCGAACCTCAGCGGTACCGTAACGCTGCCCATTGGAAGTAAACGTGGTGCCCCCCAACATGCTAATACCCATACCAGGCACTTCCGTCGTTCCTGGCGCCAGATAGGCCAGTTCGGTGATACCACGACCCGCGAGCGGCATGTCGATGATATAGCGGTTGGTGACTTCTGTGCCGAGCGCTGCGCTGACGGAGTTCAGGAGCGTCGATTCAGCAGTGACCTCCACGGTTGATGTGATTTCACCCAATTCGAGGGTAAAATCCAAATCGATCTGCTGTCCGATACGCAAAACAACATTAGGATGCAGGACGGTCTTGAACCCGGCTATTTCAACCTTCACCGTGTAAGATGCCGGGGCCAGGCCGTTGAAAATATACCGGCCCATCTCATCGGTGGTTGTCTTCTCCGACACTTGAGTGCCATCATTGGTGATGGTCACCGTGGCGCGCGGGACAACGGCGTTGCTGCTGTCTTGAACAACGCCGCGCACCTGGGCAGTGAATGTCGCTTGAGCCGTGGCTGACGTTGGAAACATTGAAGCCACGAGGCTGATCGCAAGTATCCCACACACAGAAAACTTAGAGCAAAGGCGCTTCATGGTGTCCTCCTTCCAGGTTAGATCTAATGGACGACGGCCCCACCTTGGTCCCGGTTCGGGTGGAGCGAATTGGTGATTACAAAAAGGTAATATGATGTTATTAGGTGGTCGTCTTCCAAGTCAAGCGATTTGCGAGATGCCAACTAATGTGATCGCCGTCGCTCGCCGTGGGCTTTTCCGCGCAGCCGGACAAACCCGCGACAAACGTAGAAACGTAGGGTGCGTTAGGCGCTTTTCGCCGTAACGCACCGCCCTTCCCGAAATCGACCTATCATGATGCGTTACGCCAGACAACGGGCTCACGCATCCTACGAAGGGTGTCAATGCAAGCGGTAATTAGGAATGAGCCTATTCACACATCGGTTCTCACGCTTATTATCGCTAGGCTGAATTCAGTCGCTATTTGTGCAGCCACTCGCGAAGCAGCGAGAGAAGGTGCTCGGTGTCGGCTGGCTTGGTAACATAGTCTGACGCGCCCGCCTCAATACACTCTCCAAACGACTAGCTAATTTCCATCGCGAAACGCTCCAGGTGGAGCGGGCGCTCCTGCGCACGCTTGTTGAACGCGCGACGGAGCGCGCATTCCACCCGAGCTATCATCTGACACCGACTGGCGGAGCGGGGAATAGGGCCAGTTTCGCGACAGAAACTAGCTAGGCCATAAACGCCAAAACAGCCGAGCTACTTTGGCTCAGCGAGAGGAGAGAGGGGGTCCGATTGACCGATTACACCCAGGCCAAGGCCTCACAAGGCCACGTTCATGAAAGCTCGTTTCTCGGGACCGATGATCGGGTCGGGCTGGGGCATCGGGCGTTCCCTGACGGAAAAAACAGGGCCGGCCCCGATTGAAAAACGCAGCGAGTCCTTTTATTCTGGTGTTATCATATGGGTTGTTATTCCACTGACCAGCCAGAAGAGCT
>QHZQ01000076.1 GCA_003224725.1 Acidobacteriota bacterium
AGCTTCGGTAATATTCCGCTGGCATTCCCGAATGTTCGAACACCGGGCGGCTTTACAACTGACGCCACTTTGTTGAAGAACTTCTATTTCTCCGAAAGCCGGCAGCGCTACCTAAACGTTCGTCTGGAAGCGCTCAACTTCTTCAATCACCCGCTTTTGGGTTCGGTGATCAACAATCCGGACTCCCCTGTCTTTGGGGGAATTAACGGCAAGTCCGGCTCCCGTGTCATGCAGATCGGACTGCGAGTTTTCTTCTGAGAGTCGGTGGCACCGCCGCCCAACCGTTGCCCAAAACCAAGAGTGCTCGCGCAGAGACGCGGAGGCGCAGAGAAGGAAAAAACTGGGGATTAGGTTAGACAATCCAACAGCGATAGCGGTCTTTGATCGTGCGATCTTCTGCCTCGATTGTCGACTCGGTGCGCGGGCTGTATGGGAACGGTCAAGGAGAGACAGGCGGCCGGAACTTATGCCCTGCTTTTCACCGGACGCTTACACTGGGAGATCGTGTTCCCTTTTATAGAATTCCTTCCTGCCGGGGTTTCTGAGTCGCCTCTCCGCCGGGAGTTGATCGAAGAGGAAGTCGCGTTTGAAGATGGATTTATTGCCCCGCCGTCCCGCCCCGGTTTGGGCATAGAAATAAATTCCGCGGCCATGGCTAGGTTCGCTGAAACAGCCGAAGGCTATCTTATGGCCAGAGCCGATATATCCCGGTGATCCGGTGTTTTGCAAGACTTGTCCAGACCTCGGCGGGACAAGGCTGAGGCGAAGAGAATGCCTGGATGGGCCGACCACCAACGCGACCGAGAAGCTGACCACTGTGTCGTCGTTACTTGACTTTGGAGTCGTAGCCAACTAAGTTAATTATGTCTCATTTTATGAGCCGTTCTTCCATTCAGAGCGGCGACAAGGGTTCTTGAATGCGCGAGGGTTATCGCGTTAATTGCAAAACCTGGATCTGCTTTGTCCTGTTTCTCTCTTCAGGTCTCATGCCGCTTGCGGCCCAAGTCCCTGCAAACCATCCCAAGATAGCAAAACCGCCCAGTGTTCGGTCCGACAGCATCGATGATCAGACGGCTCGGTCCCTTTCTCAACCCGGACTAAAGCCGGTTCCGATTCGCAACTTCATTGATGAGTTCATTTTTGGAAAGATAAAGAAGGACGGCATCCCTCATGCCGGGCTGGCCACGGACGAAGAGTTTTTGCGCCGTATCTATCTGGATTTGACGGGGCGCCTCCCCGAGCCGGACGTAATTCGCAAGTTTTTGGCCAACAAAGATCAAACTAAGAGAGAGAAGTTGATCGATGAACTGATCGCGACCCCCATGAAGGGGCAGATTGAGAAGTTGGAGAGTCCATTTCTAGACCGCTGGACCTATTTCTTTGGGGACTTGTTCAGGACCAATGCCGGAGACATGGATCGAGGACGGAACCTTTTCCGCGACTATCTCTATTTAGCGTTACTGGACAATGTACCCTATAACCAGATCGTCAAAGAGATGCTGACGGCCTCGGCACGTTCCAACTGGGTGGATGGTCCTGCTAATTTTCTGGTTAGAGATCACGTCGACGATTTCAACGATGTCAAGATCAACCAGGAGGATACCTACGACGAGATCGCGGTCACCACCAGCAAAGTCTTCCTGGGCGTTAATTTGGAATGCGTTTCCTGCCATTCTGGCAAAGGTCATTTAGAGAAAATCGATCTCGGTTTGAGCCGCGTCGATCGCGAAAAGGTTTGGAGGCAGGGTGCTTTCTTCAGCAAGTTGTGGGTCGATCGTCCTTATAGCATTGGACAGGAGATGACCTTGCTGGAGCAAGGCAAAGGATATGACCTGAGCAGCCGAAGCGTGAGACGCATGCCGCGCTATGAAACGAAGCTTGAGCCCGAGTTTATATTAGGCGGTGAACGCCCCAGGCCCGGCGAGCCGTGGCGGGAAGCCTTTGGCCGTATATTAACAGAGCATCCCCAGTTTGCTCGAGCCACGGTCAATCTGATCTGGGCGGAACTGCTAGGGGTGGGCATTGTCGATCCTCCCTTCGGATTTGATTTAGAACGCCAGGATCCCGCTCATCCTCCTCGGGCGCCCTGGATGATACAGCCAACTCATCCCGAGTTGCTGAACGCACTGGCCAAAGACTTCCAGACCCACAGTTTTGATTTGCGCCATTTGATTCGCCTCATCGTCAACTCGAGCACCTATCAGTTATCCTCCCATTTCGAGGGGGAATGGAAAGAGTCGTATGCCCCTTACTTTGTCAAGCATTTCGTCCATCGCCTTTCCGCGGAGATGATCTGTGATGCCATCTGCCAAGGGACGGGGATTTTTAACGAAATTCCTATCCTCTATTCCGATAAGAAGGTAAAGTATGTTTTGCAGACTTACTCGCCCGACGATCTTGGCGGACAGGAGTCCTTGCGCCAGTTGCTCCAGTTTCTTGGGCAGGGGAATCGGGACAGTGTCGACAGGGACGTGAGCGGTTCGATGGTTCAGGCCTCGGCCCTGCTGAATAGCAAGTTTGTCAAGGAGCGGATCAAGATTCAGGAAAAGGGGCGATTGCATAACCTTCTAAACCACGAGCCGCCTTTGTCCAATGACGAAATTGTGGACGAGCTTTTCCTGTCTTTTCTGGCGCGATTTCCGCGTCCCTCGGAGCGACAGGTGGCCCTGGGAACACTTCAACAACGCCACGGGCAAGGCCTTGAGGACCTGGCCTGGAGCCTGATTAACAAAGCAGATTTCATATTGAATCATTAATATTAGGGGTGTTCGATGAGGACTGATCTGACTGAAAAGCCCACCCTATCCCGAAGGCTCTTTCTTCGTACCGGCCTGGCCTCTATCTCCGGATTCTATCTTCTGCCTATGATGCGGCCTTTCAACGTCAACGCAGAAACCAAGGTGACGTTACGGGGTGAAGCTGAGTATTGCATCTTTGTATTTCTCAACGGTGGCGCCAGCCAGCTGGACACCTTCGACTTGAAGGAGGGACATTGGACCCCAGCAGATTACGACATTCGAACAATCAAACCCGGCATCATTCTGCCCTACGGACTTTTTCCTAAGGTGTCTGACCAGATCGAACACTTTGCCATTGTTCGTTCGGTTGAGGCCTGGGAAAGTTCTCATCCCCGTGGCGTCTACTATATGCAAGTGGGACATCCTTTCAGTCCTGCCCGCCAGAAGGAAGTTCCCTCCATTGGCGCAGTCGTCGCCTATGAGTTCCTCAATCGCAGGAGATCTGGCGACTTTTTGCCTCCCTTCGTGGCCATGAATTTCGGGGCAGGGTCTCTCATTAAAGAGGGTTGCCTTTCGAACGCAGCCTCACCCCTGGCGCTCGACATGAGACAGGAATCTCCGTTTGTGATCCCCCAAAAAGAGAAAAGTGTTTTTGACCGGCGCTGGCAGCTCCTCCAACATTTGGGTGGGGGAGTGAGTCGGTCCTCCAAACTCTATGAAGAATGGGCGACCTATTATGATGGGGCGTTCAACCTCATGTCATCCCCCCTGATCTCCAAGATCCTGACCCTGGAGGAAGAGGAGCACAAGCGTTATGGAGGTTCCGCTTTGGGGGACGCCTGCCTGGTAGCTCGCAACCTCCTGCAAGCCAATGCCGGCACCCGTTACATCGCCATCTCTCACAATGGTTGGGACCTGCATGCCAACATGTTCGACCGCAACGCCAAGGTGAATCATTACACACTGTGCAGGGAGTTAGACAATGCGTTGTCGTCACTGGTGACGGATTTGGGAAAGATCCAATCGGCTCATGGAAAAACGTTGCTACAGAAAACGTTTGTCGTCAGCACGGGAGAGTTTGGCCGCACCGGAGGAGATCTTACGGTCAACAAAGGACGAGACCACAACCGGATGGCCCAGACAGTGCTCTTTGCCGGAGCCGGAGTTCAGGGAGGCCGAACCTTTGGTGTGACCGACGAAAAGGGAGTCAAGATCGTCGAGCCTGAGTGGAACAAAAAGCGGTCCATTTATACCGAGGACATCGTCGCCACCATTTATTCGCAGTTGGGCATCGATTGGACCAAGAAGATTACTAATACTCCCAGCGGCCGGGCCTTCGAGTATCTGGAGCCCGTCTCCGCCACTGATTTTGTGGATATCAGCCAGATTTCGACGTTGTTTGCGTAAGATCGCCACAGAGCATGAGAATCCCCTCCGCTCGGGTGTAGGGGTGGGTTGTTCCGGACGGGAAGGACCCACCCTGGAAGGCTGACGCCTTCTTTCCCCTGAAGGTGTGAAAGAATGTTTCTATCAATGACCAACACTTGCCATCTTGGATCGTCCCCCCTTTTCCAAGGGGGGACTTGAGGGGGGTATCCACCGTTGAATCAACGCTTGCAGGACCCCCCTGTAGTCCCCCCTTGGAAAAGGGGGGACGCGCTGAATCGCTACCAGTTCAATTCTTCACACCTCCCCTCCCGAGAGGGGATTTTCAGGAGAGCCATTCATGCGGCCTGAGCAGCGCCATTGAGCATGAAAACGGGGCTTTAATCCTGTTCATCTTGTTTGTTTCTGCCTCTGTGTTCTCTCAGGAAGCAGAAGTTTCTCCTGGCAATGCACAACATTCGCAGGCTGCCATTGACTGTCGTTCTTGCCAGCCTCTCTGTCGCGGCGTTCCCGCTCCAGCAAATCCCGAACAAGAGCGATAATTTCGAAACCTTGTTGCAACGCGGATTCGACCTCCATCGGGGGCAGCAGTATCGTAGCTCGATTCCGATATTGCAACGGGCACATGTCCTTCGGCCGGGAGACTATTTTGTAAATCTGCTTCTGGGGATCGATTACCTCCGGTTGGAAGAAACCGCCAGGGCTTTACCATTCTTGGTAAGAGCCCGTGAGGCCAGACCTGCTGATGCAACTGTGTTGGGTTATCTGGCGGAGGCTTATGCCAATCTGCAGCAATTTGACCGAGCAGCCGAGACCCTGCAGGACTCTTCCAATTCCCAAAAATCTTCGGAAACCAGCCTGGCTTTGGTCCAGTTCTATCTCCGGCGCTTTCGCGTGATGGCCGAGGAACTACGCTTGACCTCCCGGGGCCTGGCTTATGCCTACCGTCTCCAGGCGCTGGTTCTGCATGCCCGTCGAGATCCCAGAGAGCGTGAAGCACTGCTACAAGTTCAGAAACTCGCCCCCCAGTTTCCCGCCTTAGCAAGCGCCTTGGGGCACGAGAATTTGTTGCGGTCTCAATTCCAGAAGGCCGAAAGCGAATTTGCGCGGGCGCTGTCGGATGACCCTAATGATCTGGATGCGATAGTTGGTGAGGCAGTTCTCGCTGTCCGGTCCGGAGATTTGAAAAAAGCAGAAACCCGGTGGGTCGAGGTGGCGAAACGCTCGCCGCATCGGCTGCTCGTCGCTTTGCGAGAGTGGCCGTCTTCCATCGTCCTGCCCCTGGATCTCAAGCGTCGTTTGACCGAACTTCCGAAACAGGAACCCGTTAGGCAGACTTCATTAAGCCCGCTGCAGCAGTTTCAAGAGCAACGCTGGGAGAGTCTGGTCGAGACTCTTTCCTCCAAGACTCAAGATTCAAAAGAGTCCCTTTGGTTGGGTACTGCTCTGGCCCGGCTCGAACGCTATGACACGGCGATTCCTCCGTTGGAGCGGGCCTGGCAGGAGCCGCGACAGAGGCTGGAAGCCAATTATTGGCTTTCATTCTGCTATGCCCGCAGTGTCGAAGAGGCAACTCGACGGATTCCCCCGAAAGGTCCGGATCGTTCCTTGGTGCATGTGGTGCGCGGAGATGTTTTGCTCCGTCTGGCTGGAGACGGAGCGGCCGCCACTTCGGAATATCGCAAAGGCATTGCGGCCTATCCTCGAGATCCTGCCCTCTGGACCGGATTAGCGGCCGCCCAGTTGCTGGCTGGCGATTCACGCGGCGCGAGAGATTCTGCTCGCCGGGCATTGCAGTTGGATCCGCATCGCACGCTGGCTGCGCGAACTTTCGCAGAAGCCGCCATTCAAGAGCGGGACTACTCACCCGCCATTCCTCCCCTTCGCCAGGTATTGCAGGTACAACCCGAGGATCTCGGCGCCCAGATTCTGCTGGGAACTGCCTATTCAAAAACGGGGGACGACCAACAGGCCCTCCACTGGTTGAAAACAGCCGTGCATCAAGGCTATCCGGACGAAAAGGGCACCGTTCACTATCTCATGGGAACGATCCTGCGCCGCTTGGGCCACGAGAAGGAAGCCGAGCAAGCATTTCAGGAAGCTCAAGTGCTCTCCGATGCCTTTTCCCAGTCCGGCCACGGGCCGGCAACCAGCTCCAAGTGAGTATCTTTTAGAATTCTAAACTCAGCCAATGTGGTTCGTCCCTTGAGACTCTATTTCCCGTGGTGGCAACTTCTATTCCTTCTCCCCGCGGCCGTCATCTGCGGATTGTGGCCTCTTGGGGGCACACCCTCCCTCACTGATTCAACGGTTTCCTCCAGGATTTGCTTTCAGGACGTCGCGACGGCGGCAGGACTGGATTTCGTTCTCCGCAACGACGCGGCTGGGCGTAAGTATCAGGTTGAGACGATCCTGGGAGGGGTGGGGATTGTTGACTTCGATAATGATGGTTGGCCTGATCTTTTCGCGGCCAACGGAGCTTCATTACCAACGCTGGAGAAAAACCATCCGCGATTTTATAACCGACTCTATCGAAACAATCGCAACGGTACTTTCACGGATGTGACGGACAAAGCGGGAGTCGCTGGCCGTGGGTACTCCATGGGAGTGGCAGTCGGAGACTTTAACAACGATGGATGGGAAGACCTGTATGTGGTCGGAGTGAACGAGAACATCCTTTATCGCAACAATGGAGACGGAACATTCACGGATATCACCCAAGCTGCCGGTGTTGATGGCCGCGACCCCAGCGGTAAAAAGCTCTGGTCGGTGGCGGCTGCCTGGCTGGATTATGACAATGACGGTGGTTTGGATTTGTTAGTCTCCAATTATTGCGATTGGAGTCCGGGCAACGACCCGGTTTGTGGTGGCCTGGCAGGGCAGTCGCGAACCTACTGCTCGCCCGATTCCTATCGAGGCCAGCCTTGTGTTCTCTACCATAACAACGGCGATGGAACATTTACAGATGTTTCATTGGCCTCAGGCATTGGAAAAATTTTGGCTAAAGGCATGGGCGTGGCAGTCTCAGATTACGATGGCGACGGGCATGCTGACGCTTTCGTCGCCAACGACAATGCCCGCAATCTCCTCTTTCACAACTTGGGTAATGGCCGATTTGAGGAGATCGGCATTTCAGCCGGCGTCGCTTATAATGGCGATGGCCGGCAGATTTCCGGAATGGGAGCAGACTTTCGTGACTACGATGGAGACGGGCGACCCGATATCGTCATGACAGGCCTCAGTCGGGAGACCTTCGAACTCTTTATCAATCTGGGAAATAACCAATTCACGGACTTTAGCGCTCAGAGTGGGATATTGCGTTTGAGCCAACCCTGGAGCGGCTGGAGCTGTGGGTTTGTCGACCTGGATAATGACGGGCTCCCGGATTTCTTTGTGGCCAATGGAGGCTTAGATATCGATGCGCCTCAGCCCAATCGAGTCTTTCGCAATCTGGGGGAGCGGCGTTTCGTTGATGTCTCAGTCAGCGCAGGCCCAGACCTTCAGGCCAGGCGACTCCATCGCGGTGCTGCTTTTGCTGATTTTGACAATAATGGGCAAATCGATGTCGTGGTGACCGCTCTGAATGAACGTCTGGAACTGCTCATGAATCACAGCCTGCGTCAACATTGGCTCGAGCTTAAGCTCCGTGGCAGAATCAGCAATCGCTCGGCCCTGGGCGCTCACATTGTGTGTCAATCGTCATCACGCCGTCAGGTCTCCTGGGTATCCAATAGTGTAGGCTACGCCTCTGCCAGCGATCTCAGAGTCCACTTTGGTTTGGGCGAAGATCGCCTGGCAAATAGTGTCGAAATCCGCTGGCCATCAGGGATAGTGCAGAGATTGACGAGCCTGCCCTGCGACCAAATTCTTGAAGTGATCGAACCTGCAAGCGAAAAAGAGAAGTGAGATTGCGACAATTCCAAGAACATGGAGGTGATGACGCCGCACACTTACCTATAGCTGGGACGTGATAGGCCTGGACACATTTTGCGCGGGCATTGAATATAAAACGCACGCCTTATGTGCGCTTGGAGAAGTTCCGCCAGACCAGGGTTCGGTGTCGCGTCGCCCGCTCTCTCTCAGCTTCGAAAAAGGACCATTTCACGCGGGTCGGGGACCGCCTCGGTCATGCTGTGGCGAAACACCCTCCCGAGCATTTGGCGGCAGGTTTTCAGGGTCATGCTGGAAGGCCTGCACATGCTCAATATGCCGCAGGCGGAAAACCTCGAGTATTCTTCGAAAGGTCCTTCGGACTTCTTCCGGACCCCCCTTATTGAGGGCCGCGAGCAATTCAAGATGTTCCTCGTTGTCCTGCTTGAAGTCGTTAGAGTACTTGGAAAAGTCATCTACACTTTCGACAGAGGAAAACTGAATGATATAAAAAGAAAATAGAGGGGCGCAAATCAGGTTCAGCGCTCTCTCCAGAGTGCTGTTATTCGACAGCTTCCAGATGAGTTGATGGAAGGCCAGGTCGCTTCTTAATAGTTCTTTAACATCTTGCATTTGCCTGGCGCTCTGCATTCTATCCAAAAACCTGGCCAGTTGTTCAGAGTGAGCCGGGGTGATCCGCTGATGAGCTGGGCTGCTGCGAGTGGTTCCAACTCAAGCCGCACTGCGTAGATCTCCTCCACCTCCCTGGTGGTGAGCTTCATTCGAATCCCTCGTAACTTGGATGTTCGAGACGACGCTGCCATCGCGGTGAGCCAGGAAGGGGTAATGCATGGCTACGTCACTGCGAATCCTCTCAATCTAGACGATGCAAACTAGGCCTCATTGCACAGCTGACTGCACCGGAAATAAAAGTAATGGAGACAGACTCACCAAGATCGCCTTCGTCTGGCACCTGATCAAAGAGGCGCACAAGCGCGGGATCGAGGAGACCAGGAAGTATCGAAAAAAGCACGGAACGGCCAATTGTCCGGTAAAATACATAACCGCTGATGGATATCGATTGGGGGAATGGCAGAGCAGGATCAAACAACGGCGGAAGAAGAGAAAGCTGAGTCCAAAAACAATCAAGGAGCTGGAGACCCTGGGGTTTGAGTGGGGCAAGCGTCAGGAGAGCAGATTAAAGGATTGATCGTCGTCGAGCGGGATTTGATGGAAGCATTAATTCTCTTCAGCTTGAGCCCAGAGGCGTTATTTAAGGCGGCCCAGAATAGCGATGGCACAAGAGTTGAAGTGGACAAGCCGCTTCACCTGATTATCTACGGCGTCCCCGAAGAAGAGTAGCAGCGGTTCATCAGTCATATCATGAGGTTCTTCTTATGACTTCTCTTGCACACATAACCCCTCAAACTCCAATGGGAGCCAATCTTGTTCCAGAAGGGGCCACCTTTCGCGCCTGGGCGCCCCGCGCCAGAGAGGTCCATGTGCTCGGTGACTTTAACAGCTGGAAACGCAGCTCAGATTCCCAGCTCAATCCAATTGGTGGGGGGCAGTGGGCTGGTTTTGTGCCCGCAATTCAGGAAGGGGCAGCGTACAAATTTTACCTGGATGGTCCGGGGGGACACGGATTCAAGCGCGATCCCTATGCTCGAGACCTCACCATCCAACCGCCCTTTCCCGATTGCAACTGTATTATCCATGACTCAACACTCTTCCCCTGGCACGATCAAGGATTTGTTCCACCGGCCTTCAATGAGCTGGTCATCTATCAATTGCATATCGGTACCTTTTTCATCAAACAGGGGAATCCCGGTGGCAAATTCCTGGATGTCCTAGACAAGCTCGACTACCTGGTAGCTCTGGGAGTCAACGCCATTCAACCCCTGCCGATAGTAGAATTCCCGACAGAATTCAGTTTGGGTTACAACGGGACCGACTACTTCTCGCCGGAAAGTGATTACGGAGAAGCCGACCCACAGGATCTCCAAGACTACCTTCTACGCGTCAACCGATTGCTGGTGGCGCGCAATCACGCTCCCTATACCTTAGCCGAGGTCACAGGCTCTGCCAATCAGTTGCGGGTTCTCGTGGATCTCTGCCATGTGTACGGCATCGCTGTCATTTTCGACGTTGTCTATAACCACGCGGGAGGCGGTTTTGATCCCAGCAGTATTTACTTTTTCGACCAGATGCCAGAGGGCAACAATAACGACAGCCTCTACTTCACAGACCAAGGCTGGGCAGGGGGATTAGTCTTTGCCTACTGGAATCAGGATGTCCGCCAATTCCTCATTAGCAACGCTGTGCAGTTTCTCCAGGAATATCACATCGACGGTTTTCGCTACGACGAAGTCAGCGTCATCGACCGATACGGGGGCTGGTTCTTCTGCCAGGATCTAACGAATACCTGCCGTTTCGTCAAGCCAAGCGCTATTCAGATTGCCGAGTACTGGCCAGTCAATCCGGCGGTGGTTACTAACAACTCTTCGGGCGGAGCCGGATTTGATGCGACATGGCATGACGGATTGCGCGACAGCATACGGACCATCCTTGGCCAGTCGGCGGCGGGTGAGAGCGCCTTTGTGGATATGGACAGGGTGGCTGATCATCTGCAGGCATCGAGCCTGCGCAACGCCTGGCGGGCAGTCCAGTGCGCCGAGAATCACGACATCGTCAAGGTTGGCGAAGGCCCGCGCATTGCGCGCCTGGCCGATCCCTCGAATGCCCGCTCCTGGTATGCCCGAAGCCGCTCCAGGGTTGTTCTCGGCTTGCTCTTGACTGCGCCCGGTATCCCCATGCTTTTCATGGGGCAGGAGTTTTTGGAAGACAAGCAATTCAGCGACGATCCGCGAAGTCCCAACCTCATTTTCTGGGCCGGTTTGGAAGGTGGTCAGAAGCCAATGGTGGACCACCTGCGCTTCACCCAGGATTTGATTCGTCTGCGTCACTACCAACCAGCCTTGAGAGGAGAATCCATCAATGTATTTCATGTTCACAACCTCAACCGGGTTATGGCGTTTCATCGATGGCTAGAAGGAGTTGGACGAGATGTCGTGGTGGTCTTGAGCCTCAACGAAAAGACGTACTACGACTACCGGCTCGGTTTCCCCCACTCTGGTCGTTGGCTAGAAGTTTTTAATAGCGATGTCTATGACAATTGGGTCAACCCGCAGGTGGCTGGCAACGGCGGTACCGTCTTCGCAAGCGGGCCCGGAATGCATGGTCTCCCCGCTTCCGCCCCAATTGTTATACCCTCCAATAGCATGTTGGTGTTTGCAACAGACACGGGAGACTAGTCAACGAACTGGGTCAGGTCTTTCACGATCAAGGACGAATCTATGATTTTCACTCATGGTCGTTTTCTCGAAATTCCAAGACAAAACGTCATAGGAGGTATGTATGAGCAACATAGCAAGCAAACTCATCCTGGCATGTGTCGTCCTGTTTGGCCCATTACCTTTGAATGCCAAAATCCTGAATACATCCGGGACATGGAAGCTCAACGTGGAGAAGTCCGATTTCGGCAAAGAGCCCAAACCCCAAAGCATCATGGTCAAAGTGGTGCACAAAGAGCCGGCCTTCAAGTACTCCGTCACCGGAACTAACGCGGAAGGACAACCTATCAACGTTGAGTTGGACGGCGCTATTGACGGCAAGCCGTATAAGGAGACCGGAACTCAGGGCGGGACGACCGTGACCTACAAGCGCACTAATGACTCCACCATCGAGGGGACGGCGACATCTACCGATGGGACAACCACCGAAACCTTTACACTGACCGTCTCCAAAGATGGCAAGGTGGTCACCCGCAAGGCGACGGTCAAGGGACCGCAGGGGGAGTACACGACGATGCAGATCTACGAGAAGCAGTAGCTTGGTGCCGGCGGCGTCGGTACATTTCGGAGGTTGGTATTTTCCTTACAGCCTTGTTCTTCAGCTCAGCCAATTGGCTGGAAGGGATAGGAGGATGTTTGAGCAATTAGACGATCTGAAGCGTGCAGGAAAGAAATCCTGGAAGGAACAGCTCACTGAGGGAACCAATCATCCTGGTGGTTTTAGCCCTTTTTGTTGGAGCCCTCGTTTATGTGTTGGTGGTACAGTAGGGCGCGAAGAAGTTGGCTCTCGAAAACCCTCGTATACGCTTCTTTATAGGCTCTTTTCTTCATGCTTTTCATAGGAGGTTGGTATGGCCGAAATGGCTTCAAACAATCGCGTGGATATCACCCGCCTCATCTTCATTCCGAGCGTGATCACCCTGGCTGTCACCCTGTTGCGCTTAATCGGTGAACTTCAGCATTGGTCGCCGGTCTTGTTCAATCCGACTGCCGGCGGAGGGGGCGCGATCATGGGGATTACCTGGCTCGTGTTGATCTTCGGAGTTTATTTTGCGCTAAAACTCTTCAATGCTGGGGAAGGATCGGCGCGCATCGGTAAGGCCTCCTCATGCAAAAATTCCATCAAGACCCGGATTTTGCCGGTCAATGACTCGATGCCACCCCAGTTCTCAAATTCTGCCGTTCGCTGCGCGGCCTTTTTCAACCTCGCAACCCTTAAAGTTCAAATTTTTACTGAGTGTGGGAGGTCAGTGTTTGCCGGGGCTGACTTCTCGTGAAGAAAAACAAATATCCTACGTTAAAATTGGAGATACTAAAGCAGCTTCCTTAAACTGGATTGTCGGAGGCGAATATGGGTTGACCCCACGACGAAATTATTATTAGTTGATCGCCATTGCTCTTTGGGCGCAGCTCTTGAAACCCCTGTTCATACCTGCCTCAACACAAGCCCAGGGCACCGAAGAAAAACGAATGATAGGTCGGATACCTGTGGCTATGGTAGCCGATGAAGGGATGGTTTATGTAGTAAGCACCAATGGCATGCTCTATAAGAAAAGTACGCACCGGCGGACTTAAGCAAGCAGGCAGAACAGCGAATTGGAGTGTAAGTAAACGGCCCCGAATCA
>QHZQ01000428.1 GCA_003224725.1 Acidobacteriota bacterium
GCTGGAAAGCGTTCAACTGGCTGACCTGGGCCGCGCCAAGAAGATCACGGTGGACAAAGATAACACAACGATTGTTGAAGGTGCCGGCAAACCGGCCGATATTCAAGGCCGCGTGAAGCAGTTGCGCGCTCAAGTGGAAGACACCACTTCCGACTACGACCGCGAGAAGCTGCAGGAGCGGCTGGCCAAGCTGGTGGGTGGCGTGGCGGTTATTAAAGTGGGAGCCGCCACCGAAACAGAAATGAAGGAGAAAAAGGCACGCCTGGAAGACGCCATGCATGCCACCCGCGCAGCCGTGGAGGAAGGCATTGTTCCCGGCGGCGGCGTCACTTTCATTCGCGCCATCAGCGCATTGGAGAAGCTGAAGCTGGACGAGGATGAACAGATTGGGGTTAACATCGTCCGTCGCGCTCTGGAAGAGCCTCTCCGTCAGATTGCCCAGAATGCCGGAGTGGAAGGGGCGGTGGTGCTTTCCCGGGTTCGCGGGGAAAAGGGTGAGAACTATGGCTACAATGCCGCCACCGACTCCTACGGAGATCTGGTGAAGGACGGCGTCATTGATCCGGCCAAGGTGGCTCGCACCGCCTTGCAGAATGCCTCATCCATCGCGGGATTGATGCTGACCACCGAAGCGCTCATTGCTGAAATTCCGGAAGAGGAGAAGGCTCCTGCGAGTCCTCATCCCGGTGGCATGGGCGGCGGTATGTACTAATTCCCTACTCCGGAGATTTCAGAAAGTACTCTCCAAGACCGCTTGTAATTCAAGCGGTCTTTTTTTGCGATTTCGCGGACTGAAGACCGCAGCACGGTCGCCCCCATCGCCTGTTCCTGAGAGACACACCTGCAAAAGCAGACCAAAATCGTTGATCGCCGGCCCAAGAGACTCTTTCTCGGGCTGCCCCGCAATTCAGTAGACTGCTCTCAAGGCCGAGGGATTCCATGGTAAATGTTGCTAATAGCTCCGGCCGATAATCCAACCTATTCAAAGTGGTCGCCAAAATTTTGTATGTTTTCGAAAGGACGGCATTTTGGAAGGTTATTTGAGTCGGTTCCAATAAACATCCCCTTTGACAATCTCACTTTGAAATCTTATGTATAACTTAACAGTAATGAGGTCTTAGTCTAGTCTAAAAAGGAGATATAATGTTCACATTAGTTCGCAGGACCCCTAGGAATGAGCTGGCCACGCTGGATTACGGTTTAGACAATATCCTCGCTTCGTTTTTCAATGATGAAAATTCGGCGACGTCAAGGTTGAATCAGTTTGATTACCCATCCGAGACGGAGGTCTTCAGCAAGGACAATTACTTGGTCTATCGGGTCGCTTTGCCGGGGATCGATCAGAAGGATATCGATCTTTCCGTTGAAAACAATGTTCTGAAGATCAAAGCCGAACGGAAGCAGCCCAATGAAGTTAAGGAAAAAGACTGGTACGCGAGAAGCTTTTGCTATGGCCAGTTCGAGCAGTCATGGACTTTGCCCAAGGAGGTCAACCCGGACGAGGTGTCTGCCGAATTCAAAAACGGTGTACTGGAAATCCGCGTTCCGCGAGCCAAGGCGGCAATTCCCAAGAAAATTGAGATAAAGCAACTGGAGAGTGCTGCAGCGTAAAAACCGTCCTATAATGGTAAAGCAAAAAGGCCAGCACTTCGAAGCTGGCCTTTTTGGGCAATTGTCCACTCCTTCGGTGGCGGCTGAGTCCTCGACTTTTTTCCTCAAGTTGACAATACCCTATCAAGCTCATGTATAGTGCCGCCACCCGCCTGACAAAGGCGACATATAGTAGATAAGTGATATTTTTGACGTCCCGTTTTCCATTTCCTGTTTCGACGCCTTTTGAAAAAAGCGCCAGTGGCAAACCACGGTCGCATACATTGTATGCACCTCCGCTTAGAAATATTATGTCCGCCTGAAGAAAGATAAAGGCAGTTCTTCTCCAATCGGAACTTGAATGATTTTCGAGAGAGTTCGATGTATGGGACAGTTGTTACTTTTACAAAAGATCTCTTATATATTAAGCTTATCCTCCTTATTTGCTGGGCGATGGCATCCAAGGTTCTTCCGGAAAAAATTTGCTGGGTAAGGACTCGTCGAGCGGTGAAATTAAGGGATTGGACATAAAATTTTAGGGATGTTTTCTCTTTCTCGTTCCAACGGCGTACTTGTCTTTGAGGCTTTTTTAGCCCCAGTCGGTATGCTTTATTCTTAATTCCATTAGAGTTTCTGTCCGCAATAGAAATCTGATCAACTTCTCTACCGGAGTTTATTTGTCGGCGCAAAATCGATTCCTCTTCGGGCGTCCATTTCTTGACATAAGCAAAGCCTAGTTCATAGGCTTTACCTCTGATACCACCGGCTTCTTTCCCGTAGACTTTTATATCCTGGACCCAGTCGCGACCCTGCGCCAGGAGTTCGACTATCCTTCCGGCCAGCAGAACCAGTATTCGACCTACCAGGGCCTAGGTGGCTGCCCGGTGGGCTCTTTTCTGATTCAAGCCGCCGCCGCAGTGGCCCTGGGCGAACCCAACATCATCCTTACCCGCTACTTCAACGATCGCATCCGCATCATGATCCACCGCAACGTCCGCCCTCGGCTGGCCCATCTGGCCGGCTTTCTACACTGGGACGGCGATCCGTACTGGTGATTACCGACGACGGCCGGCTGGTGTGGATCGTGGATGGCTATGCCACTTCGCAATCACACCCTTACTCGGCCATCCTTCCCGTTGCCGGCCTGCGGGGCGGCGCCCCGCGAGCCCAGCCGACGGCAGTGGCCTCTACTGCCGCTCCTGCGCCCACCAGCCAACAGGTCCCAGGAATCGCCCCAGCGCTTGCGAAGCGCCTTCAGAAATTGCAGAAACGGGCCCAGCAGTTGGTACAGGAGATTCAGGAGATCCAGAAGGAGGCCGCCAAGAAGTGATTCCCGAGTCGTGAAAGAAAATGGAGATGATCGTCATCAATGGAGCGACCATCAGTTCCCAGACAAGGCACGGACTTCATCACACAACAATATGATGATATGGTTAAAGCTGGGCAGTTGATGGCGCGGTGATGGGCTTCCTTCTGTCGGGCATCGGGGGCCGTGTCGAGCGCCTTTTCCCACGCCCGGGAAAATTCTGTGGTACGGTATGTGAGCCCTTACCTTGGACCGGTAACACAGTCCCAGGCAAGTTTCAGTTTCGATTTATCGGTATTGGGAAGAAGTTATGCGCAAACTCCGGATCGGAGTCATCGACCTTGTGACCAAAGGTCCCACTCGCGCGTTGTACGCGCGTGTCATGTATGCCAATCTGGCCAGCATAATGCCTCAAGTTGTAGCTGTGTGGTGCGAGGAAGAAGGACATGACGTGACGTTCATCTGCTATACCGGGTTTGAGAATCTCGTCGAGGAGTTACCAGACCGAGTCGACCTCGTGTTCGTAGGTGGGTTCACGGAGGCGGGACAACTGGCCTACGCGCTGAGCAACCTATTTCGCTCAAGAGGTGCTGTCACAGCGCTCGGTGGGCCCCATGCCCGCAGCTACCCGCAGGATGCACGCCAGTACTTCGACTATGTCGTGGGCTTCGCCGACAAGAGGGTGATCTGCGAGGTCTTGCAGGACTGCTCGCAGCACCGGCCACTCGGTGTGTGCATCGCAGCCAAGCAGCAACCCACGACCCTTCCCGGGGTACGTGAGCGTTGGAGGTTTATTGAGCCGACTCTCCAAAAAGCACCCTTAATCAAGATCGTCCCGATGCTCGGCAGCCTGGGCTGTCCGTACACCTGCAGTTTTTGTATCGATTCGATCGTGCCCTATCAGCGACTAAAATTGGACGTGATCAAGGAAGACCTGCGGTTCCTGTTGGGAAAGTTTCGGCGGCCCCGCGTGGGCTGGCACGATCCCAACTTTGGTGTCCAATTCAACGACACCATGGATGCCATCGAGGAGGCCGTGCCTCCGAACAGCGTCGATTTCATCGCCGAAAGCAGTCTATCCCTCCTGTCGGAACCACACCTGAGACGCCTTAAACAAAACGGATTCAAGGGCATCCTGCCCGGTATCGAATCGTGGTACGTTCTGGGCAACAAGTCGAAGACCGGTAAGTTGAAGGGGATAGATAAAGTCTGGCAGGTCAGCGAGCACGTCAACCTGATCATGAGATACATACCTTACGTCCAAACCAATTTCGTGCTCGGTCTTGATGTTGATGAAGGGCCAGAACCTTTTGAACTCACCAAACGATTTGTGGACATGACTCCCGGCGCCTTTCCTGTCTATTCGCTGCTCTCAGCTTTTGGACAGGCCGCGCCGGTCAACCTTGAGTACCAGCGTGCCAATCGTGTTCTGCCAGTGCCGTTCCAGTTCTTGAACGCCTATCAAGACATGAACGTGAAACCGAAGCACTATGCCTGGCCTGACTTCTACGATCATGTGCTCGACTTGAGTAAGTACAGTTATTCATGGCACTCGATTATCAACCGCTATGGAGCCATCAAGGCCATGATCCCACGGTGGATGAACGTGCTGCGGGCTGTGTCGTCAAGCGGTTTTGGTCGGATCAGGTACTATGAGGAAGTGCGTCGACGGCTCGACGTCGACCGGCAGTTCCGGCGCTTTTACGAACAGGAGACCAGCGAGCTTCCGCAGTTCTATGTGGACCGGGTTCGAAAGGAACTGGGGCTGCTTTGGGAGTGGCTTCCGGAGGTGGCCTTGTGTCATGATCCTAATGCGTATCTTAGATCAGAATGATCCGGTCACTAAACGTCCCGCCTAACGATTTCATGACATTTTGAGTCGCAACGTGCTTCGTGGAAGTCAATGGAGTTCAAAAATCGGTAGTGCGTTCCATGTAATGCTCTCTTCCATGCCACTGCTGGACACAGAGCCAATACAGGGGAGACGAAACAGCCAGCTATGATCACGAGAGATGCATGCCCTGGGTGTGATCACCGCAGTTCAAGAAGGATGGTCATATTCACCATGGCAAAGAGAACCATCGATGTAAGGTGCGTGGCTGTGCGTTTGTCTTCGCTTCAACGAAAAGTGAGTCCTGTTTGATGCTAATCATGACAAGCGAGTCAACTCTGGTTGTCGCTGGATCTACCGTGCAAACCTTTTGACTCTTTGCCTGGCGAGTTTAACTGACGAGAACCAGCTTGAAAAGAAACAAGCGTGGAATGCAATGAAACACTTGAGTGACCAGAACATATTTGAATCCTCTTGTCTATCTTCGGTGTCCATGGTACTTTTGAGGCACCAATCGACCTTTGGTCTTTACCTAGGCTCTTGAAGCCATCAGTCGGACTTAGGCGACTTCGTCTTAAACGCCTCACCCTAACCGTTTTCGAGCAAGGCAGGAGCGCAGATCATGCGAAAAAAGTGTCCTATGCGGCATCAAAAGGAGAGTTCAATTGCTCCGATGCAACAACATCGGGAAGCCAAGGGCATTGAAAAGCAATTACAACTCGATACCAGAAAGCAGGCGGTAAAGCGCTGGGATGAAGCGAAGGCGGACCAGGACAAAAGGAAAGCGAAACGAGCATCCTAGACCGCCCCCGGCCGATTCTTTGGTGCAGACACTCTAGTCCTGCCACGTTAGACAAGCCTTCCATTATCCATCTGAACGGGAATGGCCAGACCGACTTCACGATCCGGTGTCAACAATACCTGGTAAAGGCCGCCATCTAGTCCCAATTTTCCGGCGGCAATGTTAAACCGTGAACCCACGCACTCAAAAGGGGTTGTCTCTACTTTTGACTCAGCTTGTTTCATTCCATTTTCTTCGCGCTTAGGAAAGGCGTTCCGGGTTATTAACTAATTTAAGTTAAATTTTATCAAGTATAGCTTGACAAGTAGACATAATTAATCTATTCTAGTTAACTAGATGAGCTCTTCCAGTCACCTCCAGGTTTCCTGAACTAAGTCGGGTTATCTGAAATTTCACCTTAGACGAACAACCCAAGGAGGTTGCCATGTTTGCTCGAACTGTGAACTTGCGTCTGAAACCTAAGAGCGTTGCGGAGCTTACCCAGACAGTCGACAAGGAGATTATTCCCTTGCTGCGAAAGCAGAAAGGCTTCCAGGACGAAATTACGTTCGTTGTTCCAGGCGGAACGGAAGCGGTAGCCATCAGTCTGTGGGATCAGAAAGAGAATGCGGAAGCCTATGGCCGCGCAGTCTATCCCCAGGTGCTGAGAGCCTTGACGAAAGTGGTTGAGGGAACTCCTCAGGTTCAAACCTCTGAGGTATCCAATTCGACCTTTCACAAGATCGCCGCTCACTCCACAGCTTAACGATGGATAACTGCTATTCAGTGAGGGCGGCCAAGCCCGCCCTCCTGCTTGTCCCTCAAACAAAGAGTTCTAGCAATAGAGAAGCACGCTCCCCGTTGGGGGCGACTCAAACATGATGTGAAAGGAGATTACTGCGATGAAAGTTAGACCCCTGCATGACCGCATTCTGCTCAAGCGGATCGAAGAGAAGGAAAGCGTTAAGGGTGGAATCATTATTCCCGACACCGCCAAAGAGAAGCCCCAGGAAGGTGTGGCGGTGGCTGTTGGCAATGGCAAGATTCTGGAAAATGGAACCAAGCTGACGCTGGAAGTGAAAGAGGGCGATCACGTTCTCTTTGGGAAGTATTCCGGAACCGAGATCAAGGTTGACGGTGAAGAATACCTCATCGTTCGTGAAGACGATGTCTTGGGAATTCTGGCGGAGTCCGCCAAATCAAAGGTTTCCAAGTAATTTTCCATCACACGAACTGTAACTTACTCATTTATTCCAGGAGGTTTAAATGGCAAAGCAAATCATTCAAGGAGAACAATCCCGACAGGCCATCCTCAGGGGCATTAATCAATTGGCGGATGCCGTGAGGATTACCCTGGGACCCAAGGGCCGGAATGTAGTTATCGACAAGAAGTTTGGTTCTCCCACCA
>QHZQ01000429.1:0-3527 GCA_003224725.1 Acidobacteriota bacterium
TATGTTAAATGACCTTCGTCAGGGCTTTCGGATGCTGCTGAAGAGCCCGGCTTTAGGGCGGCGGTGGTGCTGACTCTGGCGTTGAGCATTGGGCCCAATACCGCGATGTTCAGCTTTGTCAATGCGTTGTTTTGCTAACACCTGACACCTCAAATCTCAGACTTCAACAGGGCTTCATCCCATCGACTTATGGCAGTCGTGAAGATTTCATGCGTAAACCATCTACCACTGAGGTGCAACTGGCCGAACTTCGCGAGCTGCGGGAGGCCCCGAAATCTCCAGCCCTGAGCAAGGAACTTCAGAAGCATCTTTCCGGCAAGACCAACTTGGTGGTGGCCAAGGCCGCTCAAATCGCCGGTCGGGTCGGAGAAGATGGTTTGGCAGCCGATCTCGTGCGGGCCTTTGGGCGATTCATGATTAATCCAGCTCAAACGGACAAGGGTTGCATTGCTAAGACAGAAATCGTGAAAGCCTTGTGTGCGTTGGAGTGCGAGCCAGAGGAGCTTTTCCTCAAGGGTGTTCGTCATGTTCAGTTAGAGCCTGCCTATGGTGGCCCTGTCGATACGGCCTGCGAGCTGCGCAGCACCAGCGCCATGGGGTTAGTTCGGATAGGCTCTGCCCAGGCCCTCACCGAACTTGTCACCCTAATGACCGATAAGGAGGCTGACGCGCGCATTGGCGCAATCCGTGCCCTGACCTACTCCGAGCGAGAGGAAGCCTCGCTGTTGCTTCGATTCAAGGTTTTGACTGGGGACCGCGAACCGGCTGTGATCTCAGAGTGTTTCACGGCCTTGATGAAGCTGGCACCCAGAAAGTCCCTACGGTTTGTAGCGCGTTTCGTTGATCCCGGGTACCGCTCGCTGTGTGAAGCGGCCGCCTTGGCGCTGGGAGAATCGCGGCTGCCCGAGGCTTTTGAGTTGCTGAAAGAGAAATGGGAAACCACGATTGACGCTCAACTCAGACGCGTGCTCTTGCTACCAATCGCTCTGACCAGACAGGAAGGAGTTCTGGAGTTCTTGTTATCCGTCATAGGCACAAAGGACACCGAAACCGCCGGTGCGGCGATTGCCGCCCTGGGGATTTACAAGGATGATGGGAAAGTCCGGGAGCGTGTCCAAGCTGCCATCACTGGCCCAAACAAAGCCCAACTGCTGCGGGTATTCGAAACTGAATTCAGAAACATTAACATGAGGACTTAGGTGCACGACGTTAGAGCACACCTCGGGGTGGTTGGAACCCGTGCGGGACCCACCCTCAGCCAAGGCCCACACCATTTCGAATTGCCGGCTCACATGAGCCTCAGCCATATGGCCAGGGAGAGGCTATACGTGAGGCTTATCACGAGCAGGACAATCCCCACGGCCCGCTCGTTGAAGAGCTTGAACCAGAGGTAGATTCCCGTCACCGCCAGCAGAATCAGGCCAACTGATACGACCCCGACTAAGGACGCCCAGGTCTTTTGCAGCCCGTCACCTCTCCGAAAACCGGCAACGTGGTGGAGAGAGTTCAACATGCCCATGAAATTTGCCCTAAATGTCCGAACCTTGGCCTCTCCTCTCACGCGCGAGTAGCTGACTTTATACTCAGTCCCAGGACGGGAGATGCGAAGCTCATAGCCCTCGGACGTCTGCCTGACCTCGTCCAGTCCGCCACGAAGTCCGTAATCATCCATTAAAGTGCGCGCAAGCGCGCGCGGATTATCGGAAACTTCCGTACCGACGGCCACCTGCGTCTCTCTAATCCTGGGTTGCAGGGAAAACCACGAGCGGTGGGCCATCTGTACCGCACTCCAGCCGTACGTGAATAGAAAGAGGAAAGAGAAGAGCCCACTCACCAAATGTATATTGCGAAGCCAGCGATACATGTCACCTTCTGATAGCAATGTAGAGAACCAGAAAGACCAGGATGCCTGACGCCAACGCGTAGCGAGCTGGCT
The DNA here is from genome assembly GCA_003224725.1 of Acidobacteriota bacterium. Lineage (GTDB taxonomy): Bacteria > Acidobacteriota > Terriglobia > Versatilivoradales > Versatilivoraceae > QHZQ01. Next base: position 1,937 of record QHZQ01000429.1, read on the forward strand.
GGTAATTGGGCCGGGAAGTGAGACCCAGGTAGATGCCGGAAAGAGCCATTCCCATCAACGACCAGATGGAGAACTCGTTGTAGTAGGCCCACAGGCGAAGAGGCCGGTCCATCCCGGGCTCTTGAAGTGTGTGGCCGTGTAAGTTATCGATGTAGAGCCAGATGCTTTCTCGAACCCTTTCAATCCTTAGACGGTTCTCTTTCTCGAGCAGAGTCACGCGATAAGGACCGTTGATTGTGTAGAGGTCGATTAGGAGATCATTCTGGTCGTCACGTCTTATCGCCCAGTCCTCTGCCGGAGAAGTCAGCGGAATCCTCAATTTCCTGTAGATGTCATCAGCCACTTGTTGGTCCGAGAGCCGGGCGGGCGCCTCATAGGGTTCGTACCTTGGCGGTTGTTTGGGGCTGGGTAGTCGATAGGGGGCGTAACGCAGCGTGGCAACTGTGCCCGTGACTCCAAAGATCAGGACAAACGACAGGTTCAGCAGTCCCAGATAGACATGGATCTTTTTGATAAGTCTATTCATGCAAACCAGATTGGGTAGCACAAATACAGGTCCAATTGACAACTGCCTCGTAGATCCCTCGCCGTGTTCGCGGCGCCACTTACCCACTTAGGGGGGTGAAGCTTGAGGAGCTTGTGCGAGAAGCGGGTAGGCGGGTTCAACCGACGCCAGATTCTTCGGAACAGCGGCGATGACACTCTGAGCTGTGAACGGAACGTTTGCGGATACCTTCGGACGCCGGAGTTTCGCCCACATCAAAGGGCGGAGTAGGCTAAAGGTTTCCTTTCCTGGCCTCCTCCGCAATGTACTCAGAAGCTCGCCAGGACAGCGCCAGAATCGTCAGTGTGGGGTTTTTGTCCGGGTTGCTGACGAAGCAGGCGCCATCAGTCACAAACAAATTCTTAACATCGTGGGTCTGGCAGAAGCCGTTGAGGGCTGAGGTCTGGGGGTTTGTGCCCATGCGTGCGGTGCCCACCTCGTGGATGATCTGGCCACCCACCGTGATCCCGTAAGGGAACTCGCCCGCGGTTTCGGTGCGCGTGACGTAGGTCCCGCCGGCGGCTTCGATGATGGCCTTGAAGGTCTCCTGCATGTCCCGGGCGATTTTGATCTCATTATCGCCCCACTTGAAATGAAAGCGGAGTACGGGAATGCCCCACTCGTCGACTTCATCGGGATCAATTTCGCAGTAACTGTGAGAGTTGGGAATCATCTCGCCCCGTCCTCCAAGACTAATGAAAGCACCATAAGTCTGGCGACACCTCTCTTTGAGCCGAGAGCCGTAACCTTCAAATTCCGTGCAGACCGTCTTAAATTGCCCGACACGGGGCATTCTCTGCCCTCCTCCAAACTCGATGTGATAGCCGCGCAAGAAGTCATTCTTCCGATCGAACTTCCACCAGGGGATATACATGTGGAGGCTTCCAACGCCGTCGTGGTTATGAGGCGGGACCTTCTCGAGCTGTGGGAAATAGCCGACGCCCCGCGACCCGACAGAATCCATCAAGTAGCGGCCCACGACTCTTGATGAATTCGCGAGTCCAGCCGGAAACGACGCGGACTTAGAGTTCAAGAGCAGCCGCGCCG
>QHZQ01000429.1:3557-4327 GCA_003224725.1 Acidobacteriota bacterium
CCTGTCCTCGTCGACCAGGATTTCCCTCGCCATGGCGTTGGTGACCAGCCTCAGCCGCCCCGTGGCCATTGCGGGCGGGATGAAAACTTGACTCGAACTGAAGGTCGAAGCCGTCGTGCACCCCCGCTCACACTGGCCACAATAATGGCACGGGGGCCGGCCATTGAGCGGCTGAGTGATGACCGCCGCGCGTCCCGGAACGCACAGAATACCCAATTTGTCGCACGCCTTCTTCACCATGAGGTCTGTGCATCGCGGTCTGGGCGGGGGTAGGAAAATTCCGTCGGGTGCGCTGGGAATGTTCTCTCGCGTCCCGTATACGCCGATATAAGCCTCCACTTTGTCATAGTAGGGCGCAAGGTCTTGATAAGTGATCGGCCAGTTCTCCCCCATGCCGTCCTGGGAGCGCGGCTTGAAATCGACCTCAGCAAAACGCAAAGCGATCCGGGCCCAGTGATTAGTGCGACCACCTACGATTCGTGAACGGAACCACATGAATTTCGAGCCTGGGGCGATGGTGTAGGGTTCACCTTCGATCGTCCAGAAACCATTCGGGGCCAGGAATTCACTCAGAACCGGCAGGTACCCAAAGCCTCCCACGCCTGCCCCTCGATGCTCCAGCTCGTAAGGCCAGACGTGTTCTTTAAAATCCTTGCTGGGGTCGAGCATTGGGCCGGCTTCCAGCATCACGACTTCAAGCCCGCGTTCGGTCAACACTTTCGCTGCCGCCCCACCTCCCGCACCGGAACCAATGATGCAGACATCATAGA
>QHZQ01000429.1:4335-6699 GCA_003224725.1 Acidobacteriota bacterium
GGCTGCCGCCGACTTACACAAGGACCTCGGAAACTACCCGAGCTGGGAATTGATCGGTCAGCTTTTCCTTCAGACCGTGGCGCTCGAAAACCAGATCGCGGAAGTTCATACCCAACAAGTGTAAGATGGTCGCGTGGAAATCATGAACACTGACCTGATTCTCTACTGCTTTGTGTCCCAACTCATCAGTGGCGCCGTATGCCGTGCCCCCTTTAATACCCCCACCGGCCATCCACACGCTGAATCCGCTCGGTCCGTGATCACGACCTAAATTGTCTTTATTGCCCATCCCTGCTTGTCCTAAAGGCAAGCGGCCGAACTCACCGCACCAAATCACCAGTGTCGAGTCAAGCAAGCCACGCTGCTTAAGATCCTTGAGAAGGGCAGCAGTCGGCTTGTCCGTCTTGCCACAGCTATAGCGGAGACTCTTGTCCAGTTCAGTGTGGGCATCCCAAATCTGCTGTTCAATGTAAATCTGGACGAAGCGCACGCCACGTTCCACCAGCCGGCGCGCCATCAAGCAACGTTTCCCGTAAGATGCGGTTAACTCCTCGTTAAGACCATACATTTCCTTGGTCTTTTCGCTTTCTTGAGAAAGGTCCAGAGTCTCGCCGACGGACATCTGCATGCGTGCCGCCAACTCATAGGACGAGATCCGCCCGTCGAGGTCGGGCTCATAGGGGTGCCTTTGGCGATGAGCCTCATTGAGCCGTCGCAGCAAACTCCGCTGTGCCTCCAGCGCGGGCTCAGGCCATTCGGGACGAGGCTCGAGATTCAGGACGGGAGGTCCTTCCGAGCGGAAGCGGGTTCCCTGGTAGAGAGGTGGAAGCCAGGCCGACTGCCAGTTTTGTATGCCGTTGATCGGGAGCCCCTTCGGATCGTCGAGGACCACGTAGGCCGGCAAGTTTTGATTCTCAGTTCCCAAGCCGTAAGTGATCCAGGCACCCAGGGACGGCCGCCCCATAATGATTCGCCCGCTCTGCATCATGAACAGAGCCGGTTCGTGGTTCGGAGTTTCGGTATACATTGAACGAATGAGCGCGATGTCGTCCACGCACGCCGCCGTGTGCGGCAACAGCTCAGAAATCTCCAGGCCCGATTGCCCGTGCTTGGAAAATTTGTAGGGAGAGGGAAGAATTCCGGTGTTTTCAGTGGGGGTAACCACGTCTGTTGTCAAATCCCGGCTAGGTACTTTGCCGGCATATTTGCTAAGCAACGGCTTTGGATCAAAAAGGTCTACCTGGCTGGGGCCGCCATTCATGAACAATTGGATTACAGCCTTAGCTTTGGGCCTAAAATGAGGCGGTTTTGGTTTGAGATCGTAGCCGCTGGGTTCTTCTAAGCTCGCAGCCAGCGCCGGATTTGTTGAGAAAAAGTCACCCCCTAAAAGATATGCAAGTGCCGCACCGTAGATGCCATCTACCATGGTCGAAAAGAAATCACGGCGGGAACCACCCGCGCCAAGGCAAGCAGGTGCTTGGCGTGGCGTCCTATTCTGTTCTCGAATGTTTCTGATAGACATATTGATCCTCAATCAATAAACATAAAGTCCGCTGAATTTAGAATCGTGTGGCACAGACCTGCCAAAGCCAGCCAGTTAGCGGTTGCTTGTTTGGGGGCCTCCACGCGGTCTCTTTCCAACCGGGGCGGCCAATGCCGGGTGAGCTCTGCCAGCGTCCCCAGGCTCTCGCGCATCTCAAACTCCTCCGGCGGACGAGAAAGAGTCCTCAGGTACACCTGCTCCACCTGCTTCTGCGGGTTCTCGCCAACCGCATCGATCACGCGACCGGCCATATAGCGGGCAAGTTCCCACATTTGCCCGCTATTCATCATTTGTAAAGCCTGTGTGGCGACGTTGGATTGACTTCTTTCGATGCAATTGGGTGTCATCCGCGGGAGGTCATAGACTTCGAGTAGCGTCACTGGAGTTGTCGGGCGTTGCAGGATATAGATGCCTCGCCGGAAGCCCGCGTCGGAGCCTTTGGCGACAACCTCTTTGTTCGGCTTCACCTCGACTTCATCTGGTGGGCCAAACCGTCTGGCGTCCAGCCTTCCTGTGACTTTAAGCATGGAGTCATAGATCTGTTCGGCATCCAGGCGTCGCATCGTCATTCTGGAGAGCAGAGCGTTTTCCGGGTCGATGGCCAGGATTTCCGCGTTCTTCTGAGAGGATTGCCGGTAAGCCGTGGACGTCATCATCAGCCGGTGCATATGCTTCATGCTCCAGCCGCTGCGCACTAACTCGGTGGCTAGCCAGTCCAAAAGGTCCGGGTGAGAGGGAGGCGTTCCAGAATGCCCAAAGCTCGAAGGAGTTGGTACTATTCCCCGCCCAAAGTGGTGCATCCACATCTGATTTACCAGGAC
>QHZQ01000077.1 GCA_003224725.1 Acidobacteriota bacterium
CGCATGTGCGTGAGAATGCAAAGACTCTTCGCAGTAGCCCGCATTTCTCTTATTCCACTGTTGTGCATTGGGTGTGGAAAGCGTCCTGAAGGATCTGGGCGTGATGCTGCAGTGGTCGAGAATGTTGTCCTCGTTACCATCGATACGTTACGCGCCGATCACGTCGGTTGCTTCGGCTACCAATCGGTCCGGACTGGGCACCTAGATTCCCTAGCCGCTCGCGGCACACGCTTTGCCCAGGCTGTCACCCCGGTACCGCTGACTCTCCCTTCACATGCCAGTATCTTGACCGGGACTTACCCTTTTTTTCATGGCGTACGTGATATGGGCGGATTTGTGTTACAGGAATCACCCCCCACATTGGCTACGCTCTTGTCTCGAGGGGGTTTTCATACGGCTGCCTTTGTCGGCTCTGTCACACTGGACCATCGCTACGGCGTGAACCGCGGCTTCGATACCTACGATGACGAGATGCCTCCCGCAGAAGCTCAGCCGGGACCTCGCAAACCCGAACGCCGTGCCGGGGCTGTTGTGGACCATACACTCGCTTGGCTTGCAACTCGTCCTGTTGGCAAGTTTTTTGTGTGGGTACACTTTTTTGATCCGCACAGTCCCTACGATCCGCCTCAGCCATTTCGAGCTCAGTATGCTGGTCGCCCATACGATGGGGAGATTGCTTACACCGACGCTCAGCTTGGTCGATTGCTGGAAGCTATTCGCGATCAAGGTGTGTCAGATCGGACTCTCTTTGTGGTCATGGCGGACCATGGTGAGAGCCTGGGCGAGCACGGCGAATCGACCCACGGAATTTTTCTTTACGACGCGGCCATGCATATTCCTCTGATTGTCGCGGGTCCTGGCGTACCGGCTGGGCAAGTTATCCAAGCTCAGGTGCGTTCCATCGATGTCATGCCAACGATATTGGCTGCCGTCAAAGTGACGTCGGGAGACCATCTTCAAGGCGTTTCTCTGTGGCCTCTGATCGAAGGTCGCGGCGACCTTTTCCCCGAGGACCGCTTTGCATTGATGGAAACGATCTATCCCCGGACGCACCTAGGTTGGTCCGAGTTGCGTGCGGTGCGGACCAAGGAATGGAAATACATTCAAGCTCCACAAGAAGAACTCTATAACTTGCTTACTGATCCTACCGAGAGTCGCAATGCCGTCAAATCCGACGTAGCTGTGACTCAACGATTTAAGACTGTGCTGAGTGGTGCTTTAGGTGAAGCAAGTCATGACTTGATGTTGCATCCCAGTACGATTCCCGCTGAAGTTCGTCAGGAATTGGCATCACTGGGATATGTAAGTGCGGGCGTTGGACAACCGATCAAGCTCGACCAATCCAGACCGGACCCAAAGACGCGAGTGGATCTTTTACCGAGCTTCGAAGCGGCCATAACCTTCATGGGCCAGCAGCAGTACGAGCGGGCCTTGCCGCTGCTCCAGACGGTGGTGAAAGCTGATCCCACCAATCCTTTGTTTTATCTGCGCCTCGCGTTTTGTTATCAGTCTGTCAACAATACAGATGCTGAAACGAAGACTTACGAGCGGGCAGTGCAGCACCACGTCGAGACGGATGAGATGCTTAATCGGTTGGGGAACCTCCTCTTAGAAGCACGAAACTACCGCCGGGCGCGGACGGCCTTTGAACGTGCCCTCCAGCTCAATCCCGAACATGGCGAGAGCATGAAAAATCTGGCCATTTGCCTTTTCGAGCTAGGTCAACTGCAGGAATCGGAGAAGGCGTTTCGGACTTTGCTCGAACACGGCTCCACGCAGGGACCTGCCCACTATGGCATAGGTTTGATCCGGCTCAAACAAAGCCGACGCAGCGAAGCTGCCAGTGAGTTTCAGCAGGCAGTACAATTGGATCCGAAGCTCTGGGACGCATGGTTCAATCTGGGCATTTGTTATCACGAAATTGGAAAAAGGCAGGAGGCGGTTCGCTGCCTGGAAGAATTCAGCCGGGGTGCTCCCCCCGAACAGTTCCCGCAGTCAATTAAGCAAGCGCGCGCGCTGATCACACGCCTACAAAAAGCAAAGAGCTGAACCGCGACGGCTCGGCGCCTGAAGCACAAGGAAGCGATGATTGTTTTTCTTCTGTTCGGTAAAAGATATCATCTCGGGTTTTAGTTTAACTACCATAGATGATAACGAGACAGGGGCACAAAGGCGAAAACGCCTGACCGGCGCTGGAGTCTGAGTGAAATCTCGAAATGGTTTGCTAACGACTACCGTCATGGTCATCGTCTCGATAAGGAGACTCTCATACCCACTTCTTTGGCATCTGCTAGCCATCCTCTGTTTTTCTCAGCAGGTCCAACCAGATGTCACCGGTCGCTTGAATGCCGACGGTCTGAGATTGATGAAACAAGGAAAATTCAAAGAAGCCATCGAAAAATTTCGCCAGGCTGCACAAGCTGACCCGAAAGATGTCGAAGCTCTCAATAATCTGGGCGTGGCCCTGCGTCGACAAGGAGAATTCTCAAACGCTGTTGACGCGTTTGAAAAGGCCTTACAACTGCAACCCAATAAGGCGCAGATTTACAGTAATCTCGGAATGTCATTACATGGCATGGGCCGTTTGCAGGAGGCATTGACGGCAGTTAAGAAGGCGGCAAGTCTGGCGCCTCAGGATGCCGCGATTCATCGCAACCTGGGTATCTTGCTTATGGAGGACGGAGAAGACGCAGAATCTGAAAGGGAGCTTAGAATCTCGCTGCAGTTGGCTCCAGGCAGCGTCGAAACTCATCATTCTCTAGCCCGATTGCTGGCACGATCTAAGCGCAGCCGAGAAGCTCTGGAAGAATATCGCGCTGCGCTGCGTTCGGCTCCTCAGCAGCCTGCTCTTCACTTCGAATTAGGCAAGCTCCACAAAGCTGATGGGGACCTCGAGAATGCTGCCAAAGAATTTCGTGAGTCCATCCGGCTAGACCCGAATAATTCGAAATCACATCAGGAGCTAGGTTCACTCTACCTGCAGAAGGGCGACTTGACGAATGCCGAGGCTGAATTGCGTCAGAGTCTGCACCTGGACCCGCGCTCCGGGGAGTCACACCGCGATCTCGGAGTCGTTTTGAGGAAGCAGGATAAGACTGCTGAGGCTGTTGTGGAATTACGTCGAGCGATCGAGCTGCTGCCCAACGATAGCACTAGTCACTATGCCTTAGGGCAGGCGTTGCAGAAGCTTGGCAAGCCTAACGAAGGTGCTGCCCAGCTCCGGGTGGCCCAGCAACGAGTTGAGGAAGAGAAGGCGGTCCAGCTGGCCAAGGGGCTGAACAACGCTGGGACTCAGTTACTTCAAAACGGACAGCTCATCGAAGCTGAATCCAAGTTGAAAGAAGCCGTGCGTCTGAATCCGGCTGATCCTTTGGCCCAATATAACTATGGTCTGTCGCTGTTCCTCCAAGAGAAATTGGAACAAGCCATTGCACAGTTCTCCGTTGTCTTGCAACTTAAGCCGGACGATCCTGAAACGCACTACTATCTTGGGCGGGCACTACTCGCCAAAGACCAAGCAACCGAGGCAGTGGCTTCTTTGAAAGAAGCGGTTCGACTCATGCCCGATGATGCGAGAGCCCACAATGTGCTGGCCGTTGCCCTAACGAAGATCAAAGAAATACGCCAGGCCTTCACTGAACTGGAAGCCGCTCAGCATCTGGAGCCGAACAACCCGTTATTTCAAGCTAATCTCGCTTGCTTGAAACAACATCTCCAGAATTGTGCTATGACGCCTTAGGGGCTTCGGAAGAAATTTCGCGTAAGAACCTGTGTACAGCATGTAAGCCATTTCGGAAATACGGTAACCTATTTCATTTCCATTCGTGCTCTTGCTCGTACTCTTGCTCGGCTTTCTGCCGACTAATGAGTAAGAGCAGGAGCAAGAGTAAGATGATGTTCGCGCAATCAATCAGGCCGGAAACGGAACGCCCTCGTAAACGTATTTATCCCAAATTCCGAAGTTGTAGAGATGAAAAACATGTCACGCACTGCCAGTGACCCACCCTCACCCGCCCTTTGGGCACCCTCTCCCATGAGGAGAGGGAAAAAAATTAGATAGACTCTCCCCTCGCCTTTGGGAGAGGGGCCGGGGGTGAGGGTTTGGAGCCAAACGCCAGAGTCTAGCTTGATTCAACCTCATAATTCGGCTTTATAAAATCAAGTCCTAAAGTACAACCCAACCAGGAGGAGCTATCAATGAATGTTCCCACTTCCTTCACGCTTTTGGCGGTAGTTTCTTTCTTGATCCTTTTTAGTACAGTGCATGTTTCACAAGAGGGTTCTCTTCCCGAGGTGGATCAGCGGGCACTCGAAATCCGCAATCTGGATATGCCGTACACTTTCCAGCCCTACAAAACCAAAGAAGAATGGCTGGTCCGGGCCAAATACCTGCGTCAACAAATTCTCGTGAGTGCTGGTTTATGGCCGCTGCCAGAGAAGAAAGCGCTCAACCCGCAAATCTTTGGCAAGATCGAGCGCAAGGAATATTCGATCGAAAAAGTTTATTTCGAAAGTTACCCGGGGTTTTATGTGACGGGAAATCTGTATCGGCCGTTAGGCAAGGCGGGCCCGTTCCCAGGCATCCTGACGCCCCATGGCCATTGGGAATACGGCCGATTGGAGAACGCCGAGCTCGGCTCTATTCCAGCCCGTTGCATTAATTTTGCGCGACAGGGCTACGTGATTTTTTCCTACGATATGGTGGGGTATAACGATAGTCGGCAGGTGGATCACCGCTTTATCGGAAAGCCGTTAAGTTTGTGGGGAATTGGGCCGCTGGCATTGCAACTTTGGAACAGCATTCGCTCAACCGATTTCCTGGAGTCGCTCCCCGACGTGGATAAGAACCGCCTCGCCTGCACGGGTGCCTCCGGAGGCGGTACCCAGACGTTCTTATTGACCGCTGTGGATGATCGTATCCAGGTGTCTGCACCAGTTAATATGATTTCTCATTACATGCAGGGAGGTGACGTCTGTGAGAATATTTCCAACCTCAGACTCGACACGAATAACATGGAAATCGGCGCTTTGATGGCTCCTCGACCTCTGCTCCTGGTCTCCGCTGCCGGAGACTGGACACGGGATACACCCCGGATCGAATTCCCCGCCATTCAAGGTGTCTACAAACTGTTGGGGGCGGAGGATAAAGTGCATGCCGTCCAGATTTTTGCTGAGCACAATTACAATCGGGAGAGTCGAGAGGCCGTTTATAGCTGGTTTGGCCGGTGGATTCTAGGGCAGCGAGACGAGTCCCTGTTCAAAGAAAAATCCTTTCACGTGGAGCTCCCCGCTGATGTGCTGGTTTTTTACGGACGCGATCTTCCGCAGGGAGCCAAAACACAACAGCAGCTCATTGACTATCTGATTCAAAGTTACCAGCGGCAAATTATCGCCTTGCAGCCTCACGATGCCGCCAGTCTCGCTCGCTTTAGAGAACTGATGGGACCGGCACTGCGGCATTCTCTCGGCGCCCAGTATCCGGACCCCCGGAATGTCATCGTCAGCCAGCCAATATCGCTCCGGGCAGGCACCTCCCAGGAATTCTTGATGGGACGGCACAATTCAGGCGATCGAGTTCCGGCCATTATTTGGACGCCCAAGACACCTCGAGGGCACGGCATGACGGCAACCTTGCTGGTCCATCCCGAGGGGAAAGCGGCTTTTCAAAACCAGGCTAATTCCATGGTGAGTTCACTCTTGAAGCTGGGACACGTGGTGATGTCCGTTGATACTTTTAACACCGGATCGGCCAAGGCTAATCGAGACATGAGCGATCCCTTTTTTACAACTTACAATCGGACCGACGACGCCAACCGGGTCCAGGATGTCTTGACGGCCATTTCCTGTCTCAAGAAAAGAGCAGACATTTCCGCTCTCAATCTCGTCGGGTTTGGAAAGGCAGGCCTGTGGTGCCTTTTAGCGCGTTCCCTGGCGCCGGAGATTCAGGGTACGGTTGCCGACGCGTCTCAATTCAAGAGTCAAGAGGATCAGGCTTATCTGGATCAGCTTTACATTCCCTTGATCCGCCGGGCTGGAGAATTCAGGACGGCATTAACTCTGCCTCCAACCTCGCGTCTGCTCATTCACAATACGGGAAGCCAATTCGATACCCAATGGGTTCAAAACGTTTATCAACTTTCGCAAGCACACTCAGCCTTGCGAATTGAAACTGCAAAGCTCTCTGAGACCGAATTACTTTCGTGGCTGAAATGAGCCACCAGTTAAGTACCCCGGGGCAAAGCCGGAGGTGGGTATTGTGAGCGGCTCAAAGCGCTAGCATCAAGAATCCCAGTTGGAACGAGCATGAAGGCTTGATACCCAAATTATGCATCGAACAAAACCATCGACGCTGAAGGCCCTCGCTCCGTCGGCTGCAACCCCCTCACCCGGCCTACGGCCACCCTCTCCCCATGGGAGAGGGAGTAATAAATTACAGTTTACTCTCCCCTCGCCCCCATCGGGGGAGAGGGGACGGGGGTGAGGGGCATCGCCTCAGTGATGCATAATTTGGGTGATAAGCCTTCATGGCAACGGCTCGGATGTCCTGCTCGGAATTGAGAATGTCGCCGCTCCCTCATGGTCGCGGTACAGTAGCAGCTCACCGATCAGTACCGCGCGCGTGAGCAAGCGGCTGGATGCCGCCTGAAAACCGTCAACTCGATTTATTTCTCCTCGAGCTGGTTACATAGACGAGCAAGGGAATCCCGTAACGTTTGCGGTTCCTGGACGAACGTCATGACAAGATGAGAAGGCGGAATATCGTAATAATAACCTGGATGAACTAGCACCTTTGATTCTCTCAACAGATCGAGCACCAGTGCCTCTTCGTCGCGGTCTGTCGTGAGAACACGAGCCGCCAGATAAAAGCCTCCAGACGGCGGGACCAACTGCAAGGCGGGGCATTGGCAAAGCATTTCAACGGCAGTCTTGTGGCAACTTTGCACCCAGGCCGTGTAGATCGGCAGAAAGCTCGCTCCGTTCTGGAAAATCGCGGGGACGGCAAATTGGACCATTTCGTTGACCGGTAGAAAAGTATCTGAGATCAGCTCCAAAGTCGCAAGGCATTGACGTACCCATTCAGGGTCTCCACTCACGGCTACCCATCCCAGCTTCAATCCAGGCAGGGCAAACATTTTTGAGAATCCATTTAACGTGAAGATCAAGGGTGCCGCTGTCGAAGCTGGCCGTACTTCGTCTGCAATGATGGCCAGGTGGTGACGGCAGGCAATTTCAGCTACGCCTTCCAACTGTTCCTGGCTGGCCACCATTCCTGTCGGATTATGGGGTGAGATCAGCACCACCGCTCGGGTCTTAGTGGTGAGCTGGGACTCCAGGTAAGTAAGATCGATCTCCCAGTGGAGCGATTCCAGGAGTCGATAAAACCGCAGCTCCACACCGCAGAGTCGGCCAATCGTGTCAAAAAGAGGATAGGATGGGCTAGGGCAAAGGACCTCATCTCCTGGTTCCGCTACAAGTTTGAAGCAATAGAAGTAAGAAACACTGGTTCCCGGTGTAATGAGAATTTGGTCTGCTGGGAGGAAGAGTCCCGATCTTTTATAGTAATCGGCAATGGCTTGTCGAGCTACCCGTTGACCCAGGGAATCAGGTTGATAGATTCGTGCCTGATTCAAGGCGGCTTGCATCGCCTGCTTCAGCGGTTCCTGCGGAAAGATCATGCCGTGCTGGTTAACGTTTCCAGAGACCAGGTCTACGATCTTCTCACCCTGTGCCAGCGCTTCGTTTCGTGCGGCGTAGAGAGGGTTCAAAGCTGCCAGAAGTTCCCTGGAAAGATTAGAAAGCATCAAGAGTCAAGGATTGACCTGCCGAACATTTAGCTGCTTCAACCGTCTGACCACATCTTCCCCGGCGCTCTGGGCTCTCACCTGGCGGTCAACGTAGAGGATCTTTCCATCCATTCCAATGTAAAACGTCCAACGTTCCGGCCAAAGGCGCAACCCGTGCACCACTCCGTAGGCTTTGGCCACCTTCTTCTCCGGATCGCTCAAGATGGGATAATCTGCTCCCAGGGATTCGGCAAATTTCTTGTTGGTCTCCAGTGAGTCAACGCTCGCCGTAAAGTAGGCCACGTGGAATTCTCGGATTGCGTTGCCATTCCCACGGAATGACCTGCATTCGGCCGTTCACCCTCCAGTGAAGGCCTTGGGAAACCAGGCCAGAATGACCGCTTGTTTGCCACGAAAATCGGCCAGGCGGTAGGTTTTTCCATCCGAACCTGGAAGTGCAAAGGCGGGAGCAAGATCGCCAGGTTTCAATTCGGCGGTTCCGGCCTTTGTCCACGCCAGCGCCACGCTAAAAGTCATAGCCAGGGTTACCCATCCACGCATGGTTCTTTATTTTTTGCGAAAAAATCATCTTGCTCTTGCCCGTGCTCTTACTCGATTGGCCGGCAGAAAGCCGAGCAAGAGCAGGAGCAAGAGTACGGCACGAATGAACGAATACGTCACCCTATTTCCGAAATGGCGCACCCGGGTATTTTCATTTCAGGAAAACTACCTAGCCCGTTTATGGACGATGAAGCGAGAATTTTGTTCTGATTTTACCCGCTTGCGGTGGAGCGGGCGCTCTGCGCACGCTGCAAAACGCGCGACGGAGCGCGCGTTCCACCAGGAATATCAAGGGTTCAATTCCTTTAATTTGCTGACAACATCTTCTGCAGCGCTCTGAGCTTTCACCTGGCGGTCCACATGAAGAATCTTGCCGTCCTTGCCAATATAAAAGGTCCAGCGTTCTGCTACCTCACGACCAGGGTGAACAACTCCGTAAGCCTCGGCTACTTTTTTCTCTGGATCACTTAATATGGGATAGTCAGCTCCCAGGGACTCGGCGAACTTTTTGTTCACTTCCGGTGTGTCCACGCTGGCGGTAAAGTAGGCGACATTGAACTCACGAATAGCCTTGCCATTCTCACGGAATGATTTACACTCCGCCGTTCAGCCCCCTGTAAAGGCCTTGGGAAACCAAGCCAGGACCACCACCTGTTTCCCTTTAAAATCTTTCAGGCTGTGAGTCTTGCCGTCTGAACCGGGCAGCGAAAAGGCAGGGGCTTCGTCTCCAGGGTTCAGCTCAGCCGCGTTTGCTACGCTCCAAGCCAACGCCAGGCCCAGTACCGTGGTCAGTGCGATGAATTTGAACATCAGCTATTTCTCCTTTCCTTTCACAAATTGTAGAACTGGATAGCTCATTCCCAAGTGCTCACCTTTCAGGACTCCCGTAAGGTTTCCTGTTCGTACTCTTACTCGTACTCTTACTCTTGCTCTTACTCTTGCTGGCCCCTAAGAGCTCGAGCCAGAGGATGTTTTCGCACATAATTTGGAATTGCGCCGGCAGACATATCTGCGTATTTACGAAATAGGGTAGAGAGCAGTCCTGTCCAGTACCTGACGCACCGTTCGAGTCAGGATTGCCAGGGTAAAAGGCTTTTGAATGAAAGCCACTCCTGGGTCCAAAAACCCATGACGACTGATGGCATTTTCCGTGTAACCTGACATATAGAGCACTTTGACCTCTCCACGGACAGTCATCACACGTTCCGCCAGTTCCCTTCCACTCATCCCCGGCATCACCACATCGGTCACCAACAAATGGATGGGCCCTGAGTGGCTTTCCGAAACTTGTAATGCCTGGTTCCCATTGCACGCCTCCAAGACTGTATATCCCTTTCTTTGCAGAATATTGCGTACCAGATTTCGAACGATCTCTTCGTCTTCAACCAGCAAGACTGTCTCCGATCCGCGTTCCAGGTCGGTAACCCCTTTAGACAGCTCGAGGGGACGAACGCTCTCGACAACCTGAGGAAGGTAGATCTTAAACGTCGTTCCTCGCGTCGGCTCGCTGTAAACCCAGATGTGACCACCGCTCTGCCTGACGATTCCGTAAACCGTAGACAATCCCAAGCCTGTCCCCTTTCCCAGCTCCTTGGTGGTGAAGAAGGGTTCAAAGATGCGCGAGAGGGTTTCCTCATCCATGCCGCAACCCGTATCGCTGACTGCCAGCATGGCGTAAGGTCCCGGCGTAACCTCCACATGGCTTAGAGCATAGGCCTCATCGAACTGGACATTGGCCGTTTCGAGTGTCAGCTTGCCACCCGTGGGCATAGCATCGCGGGCATTGACGACCAGGTTCACAATGACCTGCTCAATTTGTCCCGGATCTGCTTTGACCCATCCCAGTGGTTTCTCCGGAACCGTGACCAAGTCAATATCCTCACTAATAAGGCGGCGCAGCATCTTATCCATATTGGCTACCAGTTGATTAAGGTCCAGATTCTGCGGTGCCAAAATCTGTTTTCGACTGAAGGCCAGAAGCTGGCTCGTGAGGGCAGCTGCCCGCTCCCCGGCTTTGCGGATTTCATCGACGTCCTTACGCAGAGGGTCGTCCGATTGCAGCTTCAAAAGTAACAGTGACGCATAGCCCGTAATAGCTGTCAGCAGGTTGTTAAAATCGTGCGCCACACCCCCCGCCAGTTTCCCGACGGCTTCCATTCTTTGTGTCTGCCGAAGTTGATCCTCAAGATTCTTGCGTTCAGTGGCGTCAATAAGAAAAGCCAGGATGGCGGGACGGTCATGCCACATAATCCGAAGCGCCCCGGACTCGATCCAAACCCTCGTTCCATTTTTGTGGATGGCTTGCCAAGCCTGGTGAACCGGGATCGATTCCCCTCTGAGGCAAGCAGCAGTCCTGGCCTGTAATAGCTCCCGTTCTTCGGGGGGGATTAAATCGGTCCATATATTTATACCGATCACTTCTTCGGGGCTGGAGTAGCCAAAAATTCGAGCAAAGGCCGGGTTGGCAAATTGAATGATTGAATCCTGATGGATCATAATTCCCTGGATAGATCTTTCCACCACATTCCGGTAGCGTTCTTCCGATTGCCGCAAAGCGTCCTCGGCATGTTTGCGTTCGCTGATGTCTCGGAAAACTAAAACGACACCCGAGATGTCGCCGTGGTCATCCTTGATTGGAGCGGCACTGTCATCAATCGAAATCTCTCTTCCGTCCCTGGAAATCAGGATCGAATGATTCGCCTTGAATATTCGGCTTAATTCCTTTCCCAGAGCTTCTTCCTGCTTCCACCCTGTTAGGTCTTCGGCCACGGCATTCATAAATTTCACGCGTCCCTGCGTATCGGTGGCAATAACGGCGTCGCTGATACAGCGGAGGGTCGTGGCAAGCCATTGTCGACTCTCCCTCAATTTTCTTTCCATCTCGTGCCGGTACAGCGCCATCTCGATGGTGGTTTGCAATTCTCTTTCTTCAAATGGCTTGAGGACATAGCCCAGCGGTTCTGTCACTTTGGCGCCTTGAAGTGTGTTGTCATCGGAATAAGCCGTCAGATAGACCACCGGAATATTGAAGAGATCCCGCATTTGTTTGGCAGCTTCCACGCCGTTCATGGTGCCCTTAAGGACGACATCCATCAAGACAAGATCGGGGCGAGTTTCCGCCGCTATTTTCATGGCTTCTTCTCCGGAAGAGGCAACAGCCGGCACGGCATATCCCAGATTCTCCAGGCGATACTGTATATCTTCAGCAACGATGCCTTCGTCTTCGACAACCAGGATGCGTGCTCGTGCGGCTCGTTTAGTTCCTTTCCCGGCTTGTGCCATTTCTCTATCTCCTTTCCCTGTATTTCAGTTCGGCAAATTCAACCATAAATCTCGTCCCATCACTTCTGTCGACCTTGAGAGTGCCCTCAAGCTGATCCGCAAGCTTGTTAACCAGTCGCAAGCCCAAGGAGGGGGAGCTGCGAAAATCCAGGTTTTCCGGCAACCCCAGACCGTTATCGCTGACAATCAATCTGAATCTGTGTTCAGGCGCTGACCGAAGATCGAGACGGATTTCACCGGGTTTGCCCGCTGGAAAGCCGTATTTAAGCGAGTTCGAAACAAGCTCGTTGACAATCAACCCACAAGGAATGGCCGTATAGACACCAAGCAAAGCATCCCCCATATTGAGCCGGAGTTTGATGACCTCCGGATTGACGCCGAAGGATCGGAACAAATGACCTACCAGGCTTCTTATGTGTTCAGCGAAGTCAATTCTGGCAGGATCCTTGGTTTTATACAATATTTGGTGAATAAGCACCATGGATTTGACACGGTTCTGAGTTTTCTTCAAGACCTCCAGGGCTTGGTCATCCTTGAGATATCCAGACTGAAGGTTGAGTAGACTGGAAATGACCTGCACGTTGTTCTTACCTCGTTGACGTGCTCAACTAACGTGCGGTCATTGCGACCACTTTGAGATCATGGCGCTAGCTCTCACCGATCTTTGGCTCGGTACGTGCTGAAACCCGCACCTCTCTAATCGAAAGAATTTGAATTTGAACTCAAGGCTGTGACCTATGGCTGTGACCTATGAGGAGACCTGAATAGATATGTAAATCTGCCACTAGTCTTCAACTACCGGGTGACCTCCTTTCACCCAATCCTTATATCCACCGGACATGGAAAAAACCTTTTGATAACCCATCTTCTGCAGTGCGTCGGCAGCCAGCGCAGAGCGATAGCCGCCTCCACAGTAAAGAACGATTTCTGCCTTTAACTCAGGAATGGTTTTTTCGATGTCTCTTTCAATGATCCCCTTTCCCAGATGAATGGCTCCTTTGGCATGACCTCTGGCCCACTCATGATCTTCACGCACATCAATGAAATGAAAAACATGACGCGCGTCCAATCTTTTGCGGGTCTCAGCGACCGAAATTTCCGGAATGCGGGATTTGGCAGCCGCCACGAGTTTCAAAAACCCTTCCGAATGTTCCATGAACTCCTCCTCTGAAAATCCCTTCTCAGCAGCGGAAAGAAGGCTTCAGCCTTCAGGGGTGGGTCCTTCGCGTCCGTTACAACCCACCCCTCCACCCCTCCGGCGGACGGGAATACACATTTTCATCGCCTGTGGCAATCCGCAGGATCATGAGAGGCTCCTCTGAAAATCCCTCCTATCAAGGGGCGTAGGAGGGTGTTCCCTAGCTCGGGACAATATCATACGGCGGGACATCCCCCTGCACCCCTTCAAAATCAACCTGCACCCCTTCAAAAGGGGGACTAATTTCATCCTTGGTCGCGCCGCCGCAGGCGGCATGAGCGGCTCCTCTGAAAATCGTCCTCCTCCCCCTCATACTCGGCTGTTGGAAGAACGAGGACGACGACCAGAAGATCACGTCTTGGGAGGGAGATAAGGCGTCAGCTTTCGGGGTGGTTCTTTCTGGTTCGGGCCAACCCACCCCTGCACCCCTCCCGTGAGGGGACTAATTTTTCATGGCTCGTGGTGATCCAGAGGATCATGAATGGCTCCCTAGAATAAAGCTTTAAGCCATAACGGTCGAAACCCCTGGATCCCCCAGCGCGGCCTCGAGCTCAGCCTGGACATCTCCGGTTTGGGCGGAAAGGGCTCTGAAATTGAAGAGGGACGCATCCAACAAGTGTGAGGGAACAACATGACCTAGCGCGGCCATCATCGACTCGCGTATTCCTGGGATCTCTCCTTGTAACTCTTCAATCAGTTGCTTCACCCGCTTGCGCTTTAAGTTCCGCTGGGAGCCACAAAGATCGCAAGGTATGATAGGGTAACTCATCAGTTCGGCAAATCGCGTAATATCGGCTTCACGACAATAGGCCAGGGGCCGGATAACCATATTCCGTCCGTCATCACTTCGGAGCAAAGGGGGCATTGTTTTCAATGTCCCAACGTATAAAAGGTTGAGCAGGAAGGTCTCGAGAATGTCGTCCGCATGATGGCCCAGAGCAATCTTATTACACTGGAGTTCAATCGCGACATTGTAAAGAATTCCGCGACGCAAACGCGAGCAGAGCGCACAGGTCGTTTCGCCCTCAGCGATGTTGGCTTTGACGATGGAATAGGTGTCCTTCTCAATCACACGAAAGGCCTGACCCAATTTCGACAGGTATTTGGGCAAAACCTCTTCCGGGAAGCCAGGATGACTCTGGTCGAGATTCACAGCCATCAAGTCAAACTGAACCGGAGCGCGCTTCTGCAAATCACGCAAGAGCGTTAACAGAGTATAGCTGTCTTTACCACCGCTCAAGCAAACCATGATTCGATCCCCTTCCGAAATCATGGCAAAGTCCGCAATCGCCCGTCCGACGCCCCGCAGTAATCGAGTTTTTACTTTTTGTAATTCGGTCATGGGCTCATTTCACAGAAGGAACATCATCCCTCTTGCTCTTGCTCGATAAGCTGGCCAGAAAGCCGAGCAAGAGCGCAAGACTACCCGCACGAATGGAACACCGATGTCAACCTCCTGTTCTTGCAATCCTCTATCTTCTATGCTCAAGGTCGGGGTTGAGATTGGCCCAAGTAACCTCTGCGTCTCCGCATCTCTGCGGTTCATCTTTATCTCGTGAGCTTTCCAACCTTACATAATTGGCCTTGCGTTTCATCGGCCGAAACCCCTCGGCAGAAATCGAATGGCGCAGGAGATCCTCGGTGGCGCGGTGACGGGCTCCTGCCGGGGTGATGACATTCTCTTCGATCATGATGCTCCCCATATCATTGGCTCCATAGTGAAGTCCTTGACGTCCGACATCGATCCCTTGAGTCAACCAGGACACCTGAATGTTTGGAATATTGTCCAGATAGATTCGCGCCATAGCCAACCAGCGAAGATATTCCTCAGCAGGCACCCGGTCTGGAATTTTCCGGCCCGCCACCGTGTTGTCAGGCTGGAGTGTCCAGGGGATGAAAGCAACAAATCCCCGGGTTTTATGTTGGAGTTGATAGAGCCGCTGCAGATGCTCCAGACGGTGGGCCAGAGTTTCCCCGAAACCGAACATCATGGTGGCAGTGGTGGGAAGACCGAGACGATGCGCAGCTTCCATCACTTCGAGCCACTGGTTGGTATTACATTTGTTGGTGTTCTTCTTTCGTACTTCGTCCACCAATATTTCCGCACCTCCACCGGGAATGGAGTCCAGTCCAGCGCTCTTCAAGCGTCGCAACACATCTTCAATACTCAAATGAAAAATCTGTGAAAAAGCATAAATCTCGGGAGGGGAAAAACAATGTAGGTGGATGCCATAGCGGCGCTTCAAGTGGCTCAACAGCTCTTCGTACCATTCCAGCGGCAGCTCCGGATGAAGGCCACCCTGCATCAGTATTCCACTTCCGCCGAGCTCAAGGGTTTCTTCCACCTTCTTAAAGATTTCGTCGAAGCTCAGGACGTAGCCTTCACTGGATCCTGGCTTGCGGAAGAAAGCACAGAAGGTACACACAGCCGAGCAGATGTTGCTGTAGTTGACATTTCGATCGACGATGTAGGTAACGATATTGTCGGGATGGAGTTTTTTCCGCAGATCATCCGCCAGCCTTTGCAGCTCCTGCAAAGGGGCGGTTTGAGCCACTTGAAGGTACTCGGCCGACGTCAGTCTCTCGCCTGATTCCAATCTTTCAAAAAGTTCTGGAGTCGTCATTCCGACCGCTTCTCCAACGTGGCTTTTAGTCTGACCCGCTGCTGATTGCGTAAAACGACCATGTCAACTACTTCTCCAACTCTGTGCTCCTGTAAAGTATAGGTATAGTCGTAAATATTCTTGATTGTCTTCCCAGCACACTCAACGATGATGTCGCCCCCTCTGAGCCCGGCTTTTTCAGCCGGGCTACCTTCGCGCACACCCGACAGCTTCACCCCTTCAACCTCTTCACCATAGTCCGGAATTGTTCCCAGGTAAACTCGAAATTCTCTGCCGGCGGGCCTGCTCGTCTCCCTGGTTTTGGAAAAGAGCGGACGATTATCAAAAGTATCAACCTCCTTAGCGATTTCATAAATGAATCTTAGGATTTTTTCCTCGGAAGCCAAGTTGATCTTATTATAATCGTCACTGGGCTTATGATAGTCCTGATGAACGCCTGTAAAGAAGAAAAGAACGGGAATTTCCTTTCCGTAGAAAGAAGAATGATCGCTGGGACCGTAACCGTCATCCTGGAACTTGAGATCAAGGCCCTTGCCTGGGTTAAGACGAGCCAGCAACTCTTTCCAAAGAGGTGAAGTCCCGGCCCCACCGATAATCAGACGATTGTCGTTCATTCGGCCGATCATATCCATATTAATCATAGCGACAGTTTTTTCTAACGGGAATATCGGGTTGTTCACATAGCGTTTCGATCCCAACAGTCCCTCTTCTTCACCCGAAAAGGCAATAAAAAGCAGGCTGCGTCTTAGCTGCTTGGCGCCACTCGAAAAAACGTGGGCTAGCTCCAGAAGCCCGGATGTGCCTGAAGCATTGTCATCCGCTCCATTGTGAATTTCCCGACCCGGCTTAGAAGCTAGAGACCCATTCTCCCCCATCCCCAGGTGGTCATAGTGCGCCCCAAGGACTATGAGCTCTTGTTTCAAACGAAGATCATTCCCTTCCAGGTAACCGACCACATTGGCGGTCGGTCGATTTTCCTTGACCAGTTCGCAACGGACGTTCAGTTGGATATTGGGTAAAGGAGAAAAGAAGCCCTTTTTCTGGCGGTTAATTTGCCGCTGGCGTTCCTCCAGATCAATCCCTGCGGAGCGAAAAATCTCACGTGCCACGTGACGGCTGATAGCCAAAGCAGCGATTCCTGAATCGGCAAAATCGTTGTCCGGCCGCAACTGGGAAAGCGTGCTCTTCGAGAAATCATCCGTGTCATCAATGTAGACAATGCCCGTGGCTCCCTTCTCCCTGGCTGTCAGCGCCTTATAGCGAAGTGGGTGATATTTGCCAAATTTGCTATGAACGTCCTGGCCTTCCGGACCGTGGCGCAAGACAAAAACAAACTTTCCTTTGACATCGGCCACCTGGTAATCATCGTAGCTTAGGTCTGGGGCTGTAATCCCATATCCTGCAAACACGGACGCTCCGTCGAAAGAGCCACTTCGAGAAAATGCGGCCGGCATAAAATCCGTCTTCAACCGAAGTCGCTGAGGGATCCCCAATGAGTCCGGCTGCCTGAAAGCCGGAGCGGACTGCGAATTTGCATAGATTACTTCTAGTTGGTTTGCTTTGCCGAGTCGGACTCCGGCCACGAAAGTAAATGCCTGCAGATAGCCTCCACCGTCACCTAAAGGACGGAGGCCGTAACTTTTAAATTCCTGGGCTATATACTCGGCCGCTTTTTCTGCTCCCGGAGTACCCGAGAGTCTGCCAACCAATTCATCTGAAGACAAATATTTCAAATGTTGAGATAATTCTTGGGCCTTGATTTCAGGAACCGCCTCTTGACTCCTGGAACCCCTCAGATAGTGCACTGCAAGAACCAGCAAGACGGAGGTCAGGATCAGGAGAATGATCAAAAAAACTTTATTCCAACGGTTCATGACAACAAGTTTCAGGTTTAAAGGTTGGGTGTGGAGCCAGCTTACCACAATCTTAATAGGTTTCCCCGTGCTCAGCGCGGGCTTTTTGTTGCCGTGTCCTTCACTTCGTTCTCGTCCGCTGTGCCCATCAGCGGATGGGCTCGGCGGGCGCGGACCACAAAAAGTGTGGCTGGGACCGCTCACCCGCCCTGAAGCGGGCTAAGGAAAACGAACATGCCCTCAAACGCATGCAGGGCAGGTGGGACTCAGGTAAAATAGGCCACGTAATTCCGAAAGACAGGACAACTCCACACTGCATTACAACCGCCTCAAATGAAATCCTCCATCAACATTGATGACTTCGCCTGTAGAGAAGGGCAGGTATCCCTGGACTATGGCGATTACCGCTTTACCCACGTCCTCAGGCCGGCCCCAGCGTCGAATGGGTGTTAGGCCTTGGGCGATCAATGGGTCGTACTTTTCTTTAACTGCTGACGTCATGTCTGTGGCGATGAGGCCCGGCCGAATTTCAAAGACGGAGATTCCAAATTCCGCCAGCCGATCGGCATATAATCGAGTCATCATGGAAATGCCGGCCTTGGAAATGCAGTAATCGGCCCGGTTGGTTGAAGACGTGTAGGCGGAGATCGAAGAGATGTTAATGACGATCGGCACAATCTCCGGCAGTTGTTGGCGCTGTGCGATCATCCATTGGGCGATGCGTTGGGTCAAGAAGTAAGGTCCTTTGAGATTGATCGCGATCAGTCGATCAAAACTTTCCTCGCTGGCATGGAGCATATCTTCCCGAACCGCCGGCGCGACACCCGCGTTATTGACCAGGACGTCAATTCGACCGAATTGTGTCTTGATGAAATCGATCAGCTTAGATTGCCCTTCTTTTTGACTGATGTCCGCCGGGCAAACGACTGCGCGAGTCCCATATAGGCTCGCCTGACTCTGGACCGATTGAGCGGCCTCCAGATTCGACTGGTAATTAATCACCAGATCAAAGCGACACTCGGCCAACGCCAGAGCAATGGCTCTGCCGATCCCTCGACTGGCTCCGGTGATCAGTGCTACTCTGTTGGCGTTCATAATTGACATTCCGGAACGCGAGCGCCGCACCTGCTGTCATTGCCGGGCGGGCTCCGCTCCCAGCAAACTTTCAATCTCCAAAGCTCGTGCCAACCGCTCGAGCTGATTGAATCAACTGGCATTCAATTGGCACCAGGCGCTGCCGCGCAATAGCATCCTTAATCCACACCGCGGTGACTTCTGTCCCCCGCAGGCTCACCATTTTCCCAAATTCGCCCGCTGCAGCCAGTTCACAGGCCAGCGTTCCGAACTTGGTTCCCAGCAATCGATCAAAGGGAGTAGGACTCCCGCCACGCTGCAGATGACCCAATACGGTATAACGCGTTTCCAACCCGGTTAGAAGGCAGATTTCCTTGGCCACCTTTTCGCCAATGCCTCCCAGTCGAACGGCATCGGTTCGCTTGCCATCGATTTCCTTCACAGTCAAAGCGCCTCCGGCCGGTTTGGCACCTTCGGCGACGCAGATAATGCTGAATCGCTTGCCATGCTTGCTGCGTTCCAACACCTTCTTGCAAATACTCTCCCAGTGAAATGGGATCTCGGGAATCAATATAATGTCAGCTCCCCCTGCAACACCTGCGCCCAGCGCAATCCAGCCGGCATATCGTCCCATCACCTCGATAACCATCACGCGGTGATGAGCCGAAGCCGTGGTGTGCAGCCGATCGATGGCTTCGGTGGCGACGAAGAGAGCTGAGTCGTAACCGAAACTCACATCGGTTGCCTCCAGATCGTTGTCAATGGTTTTAGGAACACCCACGACATGGATTCCTAATTCATAAAGCTTCTGGCTGATGTGCATGGAGCCGTCTCCGCCAATAGTGACCAGAGCGTCGAGATCCCAGTCTTTATAATTTTGTACAGCCTGCTGGGAAGCGTCGATGATCTTGACTTCCTGGTCGGTTTCCACGACAGGATAGTGGAAGGGATCGCCCTTGTTGGACGTCCCCAATATGGTCCCGCCGAGACTTAGAATCCCTGACACATCCAGGTTAGAGAGCTGATGCATATGCCCTTCGATCAGTCCTTCAAAGCCGTCTTCGATTCCGATGACTGTGACGCCAAAGCGGGTCATGGCCGTCTTAGCGACAGCTCGAATAACGGCATTCAATCCAGGACAGTCCCCGCCGCCGGTGAGAATGCCCAACCGGCGCAGATTTATAGTTTCATAGCACTTAGCAGGAGCCATTCAGCCACCTTCGGCATGCCATCGATGAATGAGATTTTCATTCCCCTCTGGAGCTTCGGATTAGTCCGCCTTCGAAGGGAAGGTGTGAAAGAATTGGAGGGCGAGCCTCCCGGCGAGCCGTCGCCCCAGAAGTCCTCGCGAGATGAGGCTCGGCGGGAGCCTCGCCCTCCCGATCTCGAACGGGTTTGAATTTTTTCACACCTTCAGGGACAACGGTATCACAGAGACCGCGAGGGGGATGTCCCCCAGTCGTAGGACACCGGCTACGTCTTTGGCGTTTTCCCCTCCTTATCTGAGGAGGGCAGTTCCTGCGGTTTTCAAGTGAGGCTGATGTCCGCTGCCCCACTAATCTCATTTCAGGTGCACCATTTTCCACTGTCTGTCAGCCTCGGGCAAGAAAAGAAAAACCTCGGCCCCGGGATGTTTTTGCAAATAAATCTTGCTCTTTTCAACTCCCTGCACATAAAAAACATCATCCAGCGCATCGCCGTCGACTCCTGTATCTGTCAGCACGGCCACGCTCAACATATTCTCCACAGGTCTGCCGGTACGCGGATCCATTATATGAGAATAAGTCACCCCTCTGACGCGAAAAAACTTTTCATAGTTACCCGACACGGAGAGGGACCTGTTTTTCAGAATGACTACGCCCGCACGCTTGCGAGGATCATTGGGATAGATGGGATCGCGGATATTCACTTCCCAGCCATCGCCATTGGGCGGGGATCCCAATCCGTACACGGTACTCCCTCCAGCACTCACGAAAGCCCGCTTAACA
>QHZQ01000439.1:0-5540 GCA_003224725.1 Acidobacteriota bacterium
GGACGGGGAGTCCCTATGGTGACCTATTGCTTGGCCTTCCGAGCAGTTTCAATCAGCTCAGCCCGACGAGATGGACCGGGGACCGATACTTAAGGATGTTTTTCGCGCAGGACACCTGGCGTGTAAATCGCAAGTTCACGGCCATCTTTGGGGCCCGTTACGAACCTATGCAGAACTGGAAAAGTAGGGAGGGCGAACAGGTGGTCTTCGCACCAGGTCAGCAATCCGCCATTTGGCCGAACATGCCACCCGGAACACTCTACGATGGCGATTTCGGGGCCCCTCCGCGTGGGTTCTGGGACCAGTGGGGTATAAGTAGGTTGGGCCCACGGTTGGGCTTCGCTTACGATCTCCACGGTGACGGTAAGACCAGCATCAGAGGTGGGGTTGGGATGTACCACGACGCTCTTAATAATGCGGGAGCCTCTTGGATGGGGACCTCGATCCCCTTTACGGGTGGCGTCACCTTCACGAACCCCTACAGTACCACCGATCCTTACCATGGGCAAGTTAACCCGTTCCCTATACCGGTTCCCGCTCCTCATGATCAGCCGGTCGTCCTGCCGGTGTCGAGTTACATGTTCAATCCGAATTTCCAGACGGCGAAGAATACACAATACAATCTCACTATCGAAAGGCAATTGTCGAGTGCCATGATATTGCGCGCGGCATACGTTGGATCGCTCAGTGGGAACCTCACCCGGGGCCGCAACGCGAATGCCGCGTATTATGTCCCCGGCACCAATCCCGATGGCACACCGAAGTCGACCCTGGACACCGCGAACATGGACTCACGACGCCCGATCCCAAATTACCAGGCTATGTATGTAGCAGACTCCGATGGCCATGGGATTTTGAACTCGCTGCTTGTAACCCTCGAAAGGCGGTTGAGTCGCAACTTGGGTTTCCAAATCAATTACACCTGGGCGAAACAGATGGACAACGCGTTGCTGAGCGGCGACTCGCCGACGCACGGTGTAAGAAGGAACCCCCACAGCGATGGGAGCGACATATGGGCAGTTGCGGATCAGGACGTCGCGCACCACTTGGTAGCCAATTTCAATTGGTACTTGCCCAGTCCTACGGGAAATAGCTTCCTCCGTCACGTGCTGGGTGGCTGGCAGACCACTGGAATTGTGACCCTTCTGTCAGGAATGCCCTTCACAGTCCGGTCCTCTGGTGACCGCAGTCGCACTACAGTTGGTTCGTATGCGGATTACCTTCCGGGGTGCAATGCCTCTTCCCAGGTGGGCAGCGACCCGCGACTTGGGTGGTTCAACACCGCTTGTTTCGATCAGGCGGCCATAGGCACGTGGGGCACTGTCGGCCGCAACACACTCCGGGGTCCAGGGCTGGCTGTCGTGGACTGGGGCATGTACAAGAATTTCAAGGTCACCGAAGCATTCAACATACAATTCCGCTCGGAGTTCTTCAACCTGTTCAATCACACCAATTTCGGAGGCCCCAGTGCAACTGTTGGTAGCAGTGATTTCGGCCAGATCTGGTCCGCTGATGCCCCGAGGATTGTTCAGTTCGCCTTGAGGCTTTCCTTCTGAGGAACGGCAACTGAGCGGTGGCGAAGCCGCCGCGGGGTGTCGCTGTTCTGGCCGATTGGACATCCCCCTCGCGCTTTCTCCGAGATCGCTCTGGAGTTTGGACATCTGAATGTGGGAGCCGGCCTCCGGACGGCGACCGGGACTGCCGACGGGTGGCCATCGCGGCCCAGAGGTCCGCTCCCACATTGGAAACTCACGCTTCGTTCGTGGATGGGAAGCTGTTTTACAAACAAAACCAGACTGGCCTGAAACAAGGCTAATGACAACGAGGAGCAATTTCACGTGCCCAGTGAATGTACCCGCCGAACCGCGCTAACCTTAATGGGAGCTCTTCCGGCAGCCGTGTCGCAGAGTCTCAGCACGCAGCCTGAAGACTCACCCCAGCGATCCGGCGCGGCTGGCGTCGTTGTCAATGAGAAATCCCACCCGTCCGAGCCTTACGACCTGTTGGCGATGCCTGGCGATCGTATCATCACCGAAGAAGAGCATTTCGGCATTATCAATGGTCTCCTGACAACTGGGGTCAACTACAGGGATGTCGGGACTTTGAGCGGATTGTACGCTCCACCCTATGCCAGTTCAGACTTCCTGCTGGAACTCAGGTTGTTCGGGGAGAAGGCACCGACCAGGCGATACGACTGGCGGCCAATCGAAGTCCGCCGCGAGGGGGAGCTTTACGGTATCGCAGTATCTACATCGACGATGCTCGTGTCCGGAATGCGTGCCGGACTCCTCACGTTAACTCTCCATAACACGGCTGCAAAGACGCAACGCGTACCGGTGCAACTCAACATCTCCGGCGGGTTCGATAACGTCAAGTATTGGGGATTCCGCCGGCCAGACACCACCAAGAGCAAGACCTCCGTTGTGGTTGAGCCACAGCGGATCATCCGGCACAACATGGCTGGCGCCATTGTCATCGCCTCGGATTTGAACAACCTTGCCTGGGAAACGTGGTCAGAGTGGTCCTCGCACTGGGCTGCGAACGTGATCATGCGGCCCGCAGAAAAGAAAACCCATTACATCGCCTTCGCGCTGGGCCCGAGAGAGCAGTCCGAGTCGGCATGCGATCATCTATTGAGCGATCCTCTCAAAACAATTCAAGGGTCACGCGAAGAGTTCGTCCAGCGCACTAGTGAGCTTCTCTCCGCGGTACCCGTATTCGAGGCGTCCAATCCACTACTGTCGGCCTATTACACGCGCTCACTCCAGCATCTAATCTTAAACCGATGGACCGTTCCCGAATTTGTGCTCAATCCGTATTACTCGACCGGCAGCATCAAAGGAGGGTGTCTTGGCTGCTACCTGTGGGACTACGGGATTCTGCCGGAGCTAATGCCGCTCTATGATCCGGCCGCGACCCGGGAGCACATCAAGCAGTTTCTCAAAGTAGACATTGCGAAGCACTATCTGTTCAATCCGGTCGACGGGCAAGGGGACGGACCGATCATTGGATGCATCTACTACTATGTCGTCCATAGTGGTGACGTACAGTTCTTGGAAGAACAAATAAACGGTAAATCTATTCTCGACTGGGTGTTCTATCATGCCACGTTCGGAGATGATCTCAGCAAACCAGCCGTATTGATTGACTATGGAGAAGATGTCAGTCATCTCGAATTGCGGCATCAATACAAGTACAACCATGTATTGCCGGACGTGAATGGAGGACGGTACACAAGCTATGTCAGAGCTTCCAAGCTGGCTGGGCTGGCGGGTAAGCGGCGTGAAGACATAGAGGCCCGGGCTGGGCCACTGCGGGAACTGCTCAAGAAGACGCTATGGAATCCGCAAGACCGATGGCTGGGTTTTCAGTCGGATAAAGGCTCAATAGAGCTGCGGTACACAAACATACTCTTCACCTTGATTGGAACGGGCGTGCTGGATAAGGAGGAGGAACAGGGCCTGGTGAGCCATTTGAATGAAAAGGAGTTCTTGTCCGATTATGGCATCCACAGCATCTCCAAGCTCGATCCGGCTTACGACCAGGTAGACATCGACCATGGAGGCGGCGGAAGTTATGTAGCGTTTCCAGCGGTGATCGCGGAGTCGTTGTACAAAGCTGGGTACCCAGATCCCGCCGAAGACATCCTGGAGAGGACCTTGTGGTGGGGACAGAGGCTGCCCTATTGGGGCGATTCGATCGTGGCCAACCAGATTGAATATCGAAAGGACACCCCTCTTCAATGTGCGGTGGATGCTTCCGCGGGCGCCCAATGTGTGATCTTTGGTATGTGTGGAATCAGGGCGGAGCCTAACGGCGATATCGTTGTCAATCCCCACCCTCCAAAGTTTTCACCCCATATCAGCCTCAACGGCGTCAAAATGCGGGGAACCAGGTTTGATATTACCGCAAACAGGAGTGACTATGAGGTGAAGGTGGGTCAGAAGCGTTTTCGTTCTAAAACTGGAGTTCCCGTTCTACTGAATGCTAACGGTTGAGGTGAATGGTGGAACAAAGAAAGAAGTAGCTTTGGCGACGTGAAACCAAGGGAAACCTCCCCATGATTCGACTCCTTGGAACAACCTGGAACCATACTCGAGGTTACGCGCCCCTGGCGGCGACGGCCAATGCTTATCACGTCGATCATCCTGCAGTGGACATCCAATGGGAAAGGCGATCCTTGCAGGATCTGGCGGACTTTCCGATAGAAACCCTGGCTGAGAACTACGACTTGGTCGTGATTGACCATCCCTCCGTCGGGGCCGCCGCAGCCAGCCGCTGTTTTCTACCACTGGATGAGTTGCTGCCAGTTGAATCGCTCTCAACCCTTGCCAAACAAAGCGTTGGAAAGTCGCACTCCAGTTACAACTACGACGGACATCAATGGGCTCTGGTAATTGACGCGGCTTCCCACGTGAGTGCCTACCGGCCTGACCTGCTACAGCGCTTTGGCGTTGCCGTGCCACAGACCTGGGCAGAGGTCCTGGCCTTGGCGAAAGAAATGCACCGATCTGGCCATACGACGGTGGCGGTCCCTTTGATCCCTGTGGATTGCCTCATGTGTTTTTACACACTCTGCGCCAGTTCAGGCGAAGATCCCTTCTCCAAGGATAAACGAAGCATTGTCGGCCGAGGGACCGGACTGCGTGCCCTTGACTTCTTCAGAGAGATTTTGCCTATATCTCATCCTCAATGCTTGTACTGGAATCCTGTGAATGTACTGGATCGAATGAGCAGTACAGACGACGTCGCTTACTGCCCTTGGCTATTCGGTTATTCCAATTATGCCCGGCAAGCCTATGCGGCTTTTCGATGTCACTTCACGAATATCCCAACTCTCGAAGGTGGAGCGCCCAGAGGGGCTATCCTGGGAGGGACGGGGCTGGCTGTTTCCTCAAGGTGCGCCTACCCGGACATCGCTGCGGACTATGCTCTCTATGTGGCCAGCGCGGAGTGTCAGCGAACCCTCTATTTTGAAAGCGGTGGACAGCCCGGTAACATCGAAGCGTGGTACGATCCAGGTGTCAACCAGGCCTCGGACAACTTCTTCCTGGCTACTCTGGACACTTTGACGCACGCCTACCTGCGGCCACGTTATGCGGGTTATATCCATTTCCAAACTCAGGCCGGCCTGATTTTGCATGAATTCCTGAAGAATGGTGGAAACCCTGTTGGGGTGCTGGAGGCCTTAGACAGCCTTTACCTCTTGACGCTCGACTCAACCCTCTCATCGAAAGGAACTAGAGTGGAATGAAGATCACCAAAATAGAATGTCATGTCCTGCTGGTGCCACAGTACGAACCCGAAGCGGGCTCCTCGGCCCAGGACGATATTGTTGTTTTTGTTCACACGGATGAAGGTATCACCGGGATCGGGGAGGTGGACACCAATCCATGGGTGGCCAAGGCCATGATCGAGGCCAAAGGAACACACAACATTGGGCAGGGGCTGTCGGAGATGTTGCTTGGGAAAGATCCGCTCCAGCCGGAAGCGCTCTGGGAAAAGATGTATATGGGTTCGCTCATGACCGGGCGCCGCGG
>QHZQ01000439.1:5604-6152 GCA_003224725.1 Acidobacteriota bacterium
GCCAAGAAGGAATTCATTACCCCCTATGCCTCGCTGCTGCCAGACGGCCGGACCCTGAAGGCCCAGCGGGAATCGCTGGTGGCTAAAGTCAAGAGCTCCAAACAAGCTGGTTTCCAGGCCGCCAAGCTGGAGGTCATGGTCAATGGGCCCTATGCCCATCACGGCCTGCAAGAAAGTAATGAGGCCATCGTTGAGATGGTAGCGGCCTGCCGCGAAGCCGTGGGCAAGAGCTTTGTGATTATGGTAGACGTTTGCTATTGTTGGAGCAACGCCAGGGAGGCCTTGCGGGTGCTGGAACAATTGGAGCCCTATGATCTGTTCTTCATGGAGACACCCATCCGGATTGACGACATGGAGGGACATCGCTTTTTGGCGGAGCATTCACCGATTGCCATTGCCGCCGGAGAAATGCTGAACACCCGGTTCGAATTTTTGCAGCTCATGGATAGTGGCAAGGTAGACGTTGCCCAGCCCGATGTGGGAAGAGTGGGCGGTTTCACCGAAGCCAGGCGGGTGTGTGACCTGGCAGCGGATCGAGGCAAGCAGAT
>QHZQ01000439.1:6160-9986 GCA_003224725.1 Acidobacteriota bacterium
GGGATTGGCATTGCGGCCTCGGCCCATCTTTCGGCGGCAACGGCCCATTGTCCCTACATCGAGTTCCTTCCAGCACAACTCTCAGAGTCGGTCCTGAGACGGGAATTGACCGTTGACGAATTGAAACTGGTCGATGGCAAAATTCCACTGCCAGCAAAGCCGGGGCTGGGGATTGAGTTGAACCCCGAGGCACTGAGGAAGTACAGGGTGCTTTGAGGGTATCGCTCGAAACATAAATTCACCTAAATTTTTAAGTCTACGCTGTTCCATCCAGTGGGGGGAAACAGGTTGCAGGATGATATCTCGCGAGAAGATCGCCTGGATTGGTACCGACGCATGTGTCTCATCCGCGGCTTTGAAGAGGAAATCCATAACCTCAACAAAGCCGGACTGGTCCAAGGGACTGCCCATCTCTATATTGGGATGGAAGCGATTGCGGTGGGCGCCTGCTCGGCTATGAACTCCGCAGACCTCTTGACGAGCACCCATCGCGGTCACGGACATTGCATTGCTCGAGGGCTGGACACGGGGCGCATGATGGCCGAGATTTTGGGGCGCGTCGATGGCTACTGTGGCGGCAAGGGTGGCAGCATGCACATCACCGATGTGTCACGAGGCATGCTGGGGGCCGATGGCATCGTGGGGGGTGGAATTCCCATCGCAGTCGGTGCAGCCCTTGGGGTCCGACTGAAGGGAGATCTTTCGGTCGTCCTTTGCTTTTTTGGGGAGGGGGCAAGCAATCAGGGCTCCTTTCATGAAAGCCTGAACTTGGCGGCAGTACGTCGGTTGGCGGTGGTTTTCATCTGTGAAAACAACCTGTGGGCTCTCAGCGCCCCGTTTGCCGAGGTGACGGCGGGAGGAAGCGTAGCCAACCGGGCTGGCGCCTATGGGATACCGGGAGAAAAAGTCGACGGGAATGATGTGGAGGCGGTATTCAAGGCTGTGAACGAGGCCGCAAAGCGCGCACGTGCCGGATTAGGTCCCTCGCTCCTCGAGTGCGTGAGTTATCGCTGGGAAGGCCATTCCATTTTCACACGGCAGGAAATCCGGCCGGCCGAGGAAATTCAACAATGGAAGCAGCGGGACCCGATTAACCGATATCGCGCCAGACTGATCGAAGCCAAGACAGCGGCCAGCGAAGTACTTGGACAGATTGAATTGCAGGTGTCGGAGCAAATCTCCAAAGCCATTCAATTTGCAAAAAACAGCTCCCTGCCCGATTCGGAAACGGCTTTCCGGAATACCTACGCCTGACGTTATGAGGCAAACTTCTTACGCCGAGGCGCTTAACGAGGCGCTTAGGGAGGAAATGAGGCGCGACCCCCTGGTATTTGTCCTGGGGGAAGACGTTGGAAGAATGGGCGGACTCTTCAAGGTCACCCAGGCTCTTCTGGAGGAATTCGGCCCGGAGCGCGTGATTGATACACCCATCTCAGAAGCGGCCATTGCCGGCGCCGGTGTGGGTTCGGCCCTGGTTGGCACCCGTCCCGTCATCGAGTTTCAGTTCAATGATTTCATGACGATCGCTATGGACCAAATTGTCAACCACGCTGCCAAACTTCGCTACATGACAAACGGAATGGTGTCAGTCCCTCTGGTGATTCGAGCTCCCGTGTGCGGCGGGATCAGCCTCGGGGCTCAGCATTCTCAATCACTCGAGTCCTGGTTTGTGCACACCCCAGGACTAAAAGTGGTTATGCCGTCCACGCCGGCTGATGCCAAAGGTCTCCTCAAAAGTGCGATTCGAGATGACAATCCTGTTCTGTTTTTCGAGCACCGGCTGTTGTACGCCCAGACAGGAGAGGTGCCAGACGAAGAACATCTGGTGGCACTGGGAGTGGCAGATGTCAAGCGCACCGGCACGGACCTTACGTTGGTTGCCACTGGACGCACGGTCTCACTGGCGCTCCGTGCGGCAGAAAAGCTATCGGAGGAAGGAATTGAAGTGGAGGTCATTGACCCCCGCACGCTGAAGCCACTCGATACGCACTTGATTTTTCAGTCAGTCAGAAAAACGAATCGCCTTCTGGTAGCCAGCGATGGTTGGTCTGCCTGCGGTTATGCCTCAGAAGTTATGGCGACGGTGATGGAGCATTGTTTTTTTGATTTGGATGCCCCAATTCAGCGTGTATGTCCCAAGGACGTTCCGATGCCCGTGGCTGGGCCTCTGCAAAAAGCAGTCATGGTTTCGGAAGAAGACATTGTCAGCAACTGTCGGCGCGTGTTGGCAACCTGACAGGGAGCCGCTCATGCTGCCTGCAGCGGGACCACCAAAGGATGAAAATGCACATTCCCCTCCACCGGAGGGAAGCTGTGAAAAAATTGGGAGGGCGAGCCTCCTGGCGAGCCGCCATTCTTAAAATTTATTGACCAATGAGGCTCGGCGGGAGCCTCGCCCTCCCCCATTCCAGCCAGTTTTGAATTTCTTCACACCTTCAGGGGCGGAGGAACCCACCCCGAAGGCTGCGCCTTCTGCCCCTCCCTGGAGGGGATTTTCAAGGGAGTCAAAAGATGAAAGCCATCGTGAAAACACGGGCCGGCGAAGGACAACTGGAGCTGAAAGACTGGCCAGAACCCGCTCCGGCCGTGGATGAGATTAAGCTGCGAATTGCTTATGCAGGAATCTGCGGCACAGACATTCACATCATCAAGGGTGAGTGGCCCTGCAAACCACCCGTTGTGCTGGGACACGAATTTTGTGGGACGGTCGTGGAGATTGGACAAGGCATCAGGTACTTCAAGCCAGGTGACCGCGTGGTTGCCTCAAATCCGGCACAAACCTGTGGCACCTGCTCTTCCTGCCGGGCGGGCAATCCCTTCATGTGCGCCCAGCGGATTTCTGCCGGTTATATGATCGATGGAGCATTTGCAGAATACTTGTGCATCCGGGAGGAAAGATGCCACCATTTGCCTGACAACGTCTCATTTCGGCAAGCCGCCTTGGGCGAGCCGCTCTCAGTGGCTGTCCGTGCCGTAACTGAAAGAACCACAGTTCACAGCGGGGATCTAGTACTTGTTTCGGGTCCCGGATGCGTCGGTATTCTGACGATGCTGATGGCGAAACTGGAAGGAGCGACCGTGATTGTGACAGGGACAGCCAAAGACCAGCAACGACTCGTGTGTGCGAAGGAAAGGGGGGCCGATGTGGTGGTGGACATTTCCAGAGAAAATCCTCTTGAGGTCGTGCGTCACTACAGCCATGGTGTGGGCGCCGATGTGGTCTATGAATGTGCTGGAGTTGCTGCCTCACTGGATATGTGCTGGGAGGCTGTAAAAAGGGAGGGAACCCTGGTACCCGTGGGAATCTATTCCGGACCCATTAATACCGATTTTAATAAAGTCACTATGAAGGACCTGCGTGTGATCGGTTCGTTTGGATATGTGTGGACATCCTGGCAGCGTAGCATCCGGCTGCTCAGCGAGCGTAAAGTCAATTTGGAAGGACTCATTTCCCATGAGCTCCCGTTAAGCAGGTTTGAAGACGCTTTTCGTTGGAGCCAGGACGGATCAGCCATCAAGGTGGTTCTGAATCCAGCCATGGTGTAGTCGCCGGCGCCATGCTTGATTCTGCAAGCCACACTGCGCGGCGTTGGAATTAATCTCCAGTTTGGACATTTTATTAACCAAATTATGCATCGAACAACACCATCGATGCTGAAGACCCTCGCTCCGTCGGCTGCAACCCCCTCACCCGGCCTACGGCCACCCTCTCCCCATGGGAGAGGGAGTAATAAATTACAGTTTACTCTCCCCTCGCCCCCATCGGGGGAAGAGGATGAAGGCTTGATAAGCCTTCATGGGTGAGGGGGCTCGCCTCAGTGGCGCA
>QHZQ01000440.1 GCA_003224725.1 Acidobacteriota bacterium
CCCACACCGATGAGCGCCAGAAATAACGCTTTTCCGACAAATAGCTTCGAGACATGGCTCTGTTGGGCTCCTAGCGCCATGCGGACACCTATTTCATGAGTCCTCTGGCTGACCGAGTAAGAGATTACGCCATAGATCCCCGTCAGTGAAAAAATCAGAGCCAGAGTTGCGTAAGTGCCTAAGAGCCAGGCGACAAAACGGCTGATAAACATCGAAGCGATCACGATATGATCCATGGTCCAGGAGTACGTTATAGGTTGACTTAGATCGATCTGCCGAACTTCCTTACGAACGGATTCAAGGACTCTGGCCTGTTCCAGTGGCGTTCGCACAAACAAAGTCATATCGCCGATCAAGTCTTGCAGCAGATAGGATCCATACAAAGTGGGGACAGGCTCAGCGCTCAACTTGTGGCGAACGTCGCCCACGACTCCCACAATGGAAAGCCAGGGTGCTTTCAATTCCATCCCACTCGGACGAAGTCTCTTGCCAATCGGGTCTTCGCCAGGAAAATAGCGATGGGCCAGGGATTGGCCGATGATTGCAACGCCAGGGGCTTCCCTGCTGTCTTGTTTTGTAAAGAATCTGCCCTTGAGAAGAGGAATCCCCATGGTGTGGAAAAAGTCCGGGTCAATGAGAGTCGTTATGGCCCGTGGTCCCTCGCCGAGCCGTCTGGCTGGACGTCCCTCGATCACAAATTCCTCCCCTGCCATCCAAAATTCGCCCGCCGGGACATTGTTCATGAGACCAGCGTCTTCGATTCCTGGTAGAGCTTTTACCCGCTGGAGTAACTGGGTGTAAAAGGCTGCGTCGCGCGGAGAATTCGCTGGTGAAAGAAGTAGCATGGCTACCACGTGTTCCGGATTGAATCCAACATGCACCCTGAGGAGCCGCAGGAAGCTCTTTATCATCAAACCCGCACCGATCAGCAGGACCAGGGAAATGGCGATCTCACAAATCACCAGGAGACTACGGCTGCCGTTAGGGCCCTCTCGCGTGCTCCTTCCTCCTTCTTTTAGCGCTTGATTAAGATTAACCCTGGAAGCCTTGAGCGCGGGTGCCAGTCCGAATATCAGTGCCGTCAGCATCGAAATGGCCAGCATGAAGCCGAGCACCGGAAGCTCGAGGCCGATGGTTTCTCTGCCGCCGGGCAGAAGCCCCTTGATTTCTTCCGGGATTAGAAAAATGGAAAGCCTAATGCCCCAAAAGGCAAGAACCGAACCGAATAAACCACCCAGTCCTGACAGCAAAACACTTTCGATGAGGAGTTGACGAACAAGACGCCAACGGCCGGCTCCCAAGGCTGAACGGATGGCCATTTCCTTTCGCCTGCTCAAGGTCCGTGCCAGCACCAGGTTGGCCAGATTCGCGCAGGCGATCAGTAAAACGAAGGCGACCGCGGCCTGGAGCAGGGGCAGGGCCTTAAGCATCCCCGCGAATGCGGTTTCACGTTGCAGATGCCAGTCTCGCATCGAAAGGACTTTCATGCTCCATCCGGAATAGACTCTTGGATACTCTTGCTTGAGCTGTTGAATCTTTAGCTCCATTTCCGCTTGAGCTTCCTTGATACTCACCCCTGGTCTAAGGCGGCCAAAGACAGTGACGGGGCGACTCCCACTCTGTGTGAGCTCTTCAGGACTGAAGAGCAACGGGACAAACACATCGGCTTGATTCCCGCCCGACCAAAACCAGAATTGGCGAGGCATGACCCCGACGATGGTATATCTGTTCTGGTCCAGTGTTAGTGTCTGTCCAAGAATCCCTGGATCGGAGCCAAAATGTCGTTGCCAGAGAGAATGGCTGACGATCACGACAGGTTCAGCCCCGGGTTCATAATCACTCTCAGCAAAAGCACGCCCCAAGACTGGTCTCCACCCAAGTAACGGAAGGAGATCAAGGGTGACACGGTCCCCCATAAGTTGATCAGCGTAATCTCGCCCGGTTAGGATCGTATCCATTCCTCGGCGTCCTGCGAGCTGCTGAAAGACCTGATTCTTATTCTTCCATGCATTGAGGTTGGCCGAGGAAACGTCTCTCGGTTGCCCCTCTGAGTCAATTTCAGAAATCACGGCAACACGATGGGGATCCTTGAATGGCAATGGGCGAACGAGGAGAGCGTGTAAAACACTAAAAACGATACTATTGGCAGCGATACTGAGAGCTAAGACCAGGACTGCTATGGCCGTGAATCCTGGGCTTTTGGCGAGCATGCGAACGCCATAGCCCAGATCCTGCCAAAAAGCTTCTAGCCAACGTACCCTGCTTGTGTCCCGGCACCGCTCCTTAATCTGGTCCACTCCTCCAAAGCTGCGTAATGCGGCATATCGGGCTTCTTCTGGACTAATCCCTGCCGCAATGTTTTTCTCGATCTCTTTTTCCAGATGGAAGTGCAATTCCTCGGTGAGTTCGTCTTCCATTTGATTCTTGCGAAACAAACTTCGCGGCCAGGGAAAATACCTTCGTGTCCGAGACATTGGCGGATCCTCTGCCAAGAACTTCCAAATTCACTGCTATTTTCTTCTTGCCTGCCAGGAACCCTTGTCCCCGTTGTCCCGGCCAGTGAAGCTGATCGTCCATTCACCCTGAGCTGTATCCTCTTTAAGCGTCCCCTCGATGATAACCTCGGCTCGAGGCTCTGCCCCTGGGAAGTCATATTTCGCGGTCATCTGATTTCCTTCAAAAGAAATGGACTTGAACTTGGCGGTGTAGCTGGAGGCATCTGCAGGCTGGGCGGCAATTTCCCCAACAAGTTTCTGGCCCGCCTCCTGGGCAATTGTCATCTGAAATTTTCCTCCGCCATCGCCTTCCCAGGTTCCAATCCATGTTCCGACAAGGTTACCGCCGGACGATCTTTTGCCCTTGTCTTGTTCTGCATAACAGACGCATACAGCACAGATCAGAATGGCAAAAACGAATCCCGACACCGTCTTACGCATAAACTTGTCCTCCTTCAGCAGGCTCGAATTGAGGTAACTAACTTCCAAAACGTCCGCACCGCAGTAATTCGATGAGATCGAAGATTTCAGGGCGTTGATGCGGGAGAGAAATCTTGCTATCGCAGACATAGACTGTCTGTCGTACCACTGGTCACTTGTCACTAACCACTGTCTTATTCATACCGCAGCGTCACCATAGGATCTACGCGAGCAGCTCTTCTTGCGGGGAGATAGGCCGCAACAAATGCAACCGTGACGAGGAGCAGAGTCGCAAGTGAGATCGTAAAGGCATCGGTGTTCGTCAGCCCGAACAGCTCGCTGGAGATCAGTCGACTGGTTGCCAGTGTCGCTGGGAGCCCAATGGCAAGGCCAATCAGGACCAGCAGCATAGCTTCTCGCACCACCAGCCAGAGAATGTTCCGAGTGGTTGCTCCAAGCGCCAGGCGGATACCGATCTCGCCCGTCCTCCGGGCTACAGCGTAGGACATGACCCCGTAAAGACCGATGTATCCCAGAAACACGGCGAGCAGGCCAAACAGGGTCGCGAGTTTTGCGATCAAACGTTCACGGATTAGAGAGTAATCTACTTGTTCATCTAGCATCCTGACATCAAACAATGGCAGGTTGGGGGCAATTGCTTCGATTTCACGGCGAACTTGACTTATCAGACCGACCGGGTGTGCCACGGTACGAACGCTGAACGTCATTCCCCAAGGGCTGTTCCCGGTCTGCAAAAATGGGACATAAACCGCCCGGGACACCTGTTCCCGCAGG
>QHZQ01000453.1:0-2812 GCA_003224725.1 Acidobacteriota bacterium
TATCTAAATGTATAAAGCTATCAGGGGAGACAAAGCTATGGGCAAGAACCTACTTTACGCACCATTTGGGCAGGCGTGATTGCCCCCAGATCACCCTAAAGGAAAGGACACCATGCAGACCCAAGACTTCGTTCACAGCCGATACGGCTTGGAAAATCATGGTATCCAAAATCTGAACGCAGTGTACTGGAACCTTTCTACTCCTCTGCTTTACGAGCAAGCCATTCGCCGCTGTGAAGCACGCCTGGCCCATCTTGGTCCTCTCGTGGTGCGGACCGGTCAGTATACCGGACGCTCACCCAATGACAAGTTCATTGTACGAGACCCGTCCAGCGCGGATAAGATCTGGTGGGGCAAAGTTAACCGCCCCATGGAAGCGAATAGTTTTGAGTGCCTGCATCAGCGATTGTTGGCCTATTTGCAAGGCAAAGACCTGTTTGTGCAAGACTGCTTTGTCGGGGCCGATCCCACCCACCGCCTGCCGATCCGCATTATCACCGAAACGGCCTGGCACAATCTGTTTGCCCGCAACATGTTCATTCAAGCAGACCGAGCTAACCTCGCCAGCCACAAACCCCAGTTTACCGTTATTAGCACTCCCAGCTTCCATGCCATCCCAGAACTGGATGGAACGCGGTCGGAGGTTTTCGTGGTGATTCATTTCGGGGAACGGCTTGTGCTTATTGGCGGCACTCAATACGCCGGCGAAATCAAGAAGTCTGTCTTTACCGTGCTTAACTACTTGCTGCCGCTACAAAATGTTCTCTCGATGCACTGCTCGGCAAACGTCGGTCCTGGAGGGGATGTAGCGCTCTTCTTCGGCCTTTCCGGCACGGGGAAAACCACACTCTCGGCTGACCCGAGTCGCACACTCATTGGTGATGACGAACACGGCTGGAGCGATCGAGGTGTATTTAACTTCGAGGGCGGTTGCTACGCTAAGGTCATTCATCTCTCTGCCCAAGCTGAACCGGATATCTTTGAAACTACGCGGCGTTTTGGAACGATCCTGGAAAACGTCGGGTTCGACAGTGGTACCGGGCGCTTGGACTTGGAAGACGATTCAGTCACGGAAAACACGCGCGCGGCCTACCCGATCAGGCACATCCGGAACGCAA
This sequence comes from Acidobacteriota bacterium, assembly GCA_003224725.1. Classification (GTDB taxonomy): domain Bacteria; phylum Acidobacteriota; class Terriglobia; order Versatilivoradales; family Versatilivoraceae; genus QHZQ01. The sequence goes on from QHZQ01000453.1 coordinate 1,119, forward strand.
GACACGATGGCATCGGCGGTCACCCCAACAATATTATCATGCTGACTGCCGACGCTTTCGGCGTGCTACCGCCGATCGCCAAACTCACCCCGGCCCAAGCCATGTACCACTTCCTCTCTGGCTATACTGCCAAAGTGGCTGGTACCGAAAGAGGTGTCACCGAACCTCAGGCCACCTTCAGCACCTGCTTCGGCGCTCCCTTCATGGCATTATCGCCAACTGTGTATTCGGATCTACTGGGCGATAAGATCATGCGACATAAAGTCAACGTCTGGCTGGTGAACACGGGTTGGAGCGGGGGCCCTTATGGGGTGGGCCAGCGCATGAAGATTGGTATCACCCGTGCTTTGATCCACGCCGCGCTCAACGGGTCGTTGGAGAATGTTCCTGTCGATACTGATCCGAACTTCGGTGTAGCCGTACCTGCCGGCTGCCCCGAAGTGCCAGCTAAAATCCTTAACCCGCGTAACACCTGGGCAGACCAGGCAGCCTACGACATTCAGGCTCGGAGACTGGCGGCCATGTTTGTCGAAAACTTCAAGACGTTGGCGGATCAAGTCTCGGCGCAAGTGCGTGCTGCCGGGCCGAAGGGATAGCGATGAAAATGTACATTCTCCTCGGCCGGAGGGAAGGTGTGAAGAAATTGGGAGGGCGAGCCTCCTGGCGAGCCATCACCCTGGCCACTCCTTGCCCATGAGGCTCGGCGGGAGCCTCGCCCTCCCGACCTTGGCCGGTTTTGAATTTTTTCACAGCTTCAGGGCGCAGCGGGTGGGTTGAATCCGAACCAGAAAGACCCACCCCGGAAGGCTGACGCTTTCTGCCCCTCCCAGGAGGGGATTTTCAGGGAGGAACCTCATGGAAAAATCTAAGAAGTTTCAAAAGCGTAAGAAGGAAGAATATCGGATGCGAACGCGTCTGATTCACGGCAACTACGAAAGCCGGCGCTGGGATTATGATCACCACGTCATACCACCGATTTCTTCCTCCACAACTTTTCGCCTACGTTCAACTCATCGCGGCGCCCAGGGATTTCTGGATTTCGGGTCCCTGGAAGCCCAGCAGGGGCAAGAGGTCCCAATCTACATATATGACCGCCTGGACGAACCCACCCGCGGGATGCTGGAGGAGAGTCTGGCCTACGCGGAAGGTGGAGAAATCGCGGTAACTTTTTCTACAGGGATGGCCGCTGTCTCGGCTGCCTTCGGCGTTACGGTGGCTTCTGGTGACGAAATTATTGCTCACCAAGCCATGTATGGATGCACCTATAGCCTGCTGACCAACTGGTACCCGCGCTACAAAATCCCCGTCCACTATTGCGACCTGACTCAACCTAAGAATCTCAAACCGCTGATCAACTCACGCACCCGGGTTGTTTACTTTGAAACACCCGTGAATCCAACTTTGGATTTGATTGATATTCAAGCCATTCGAGCTCTGCTGGACAAAGTGAATCACGACCGGCCGGACGGCAGCAAGATCTTGATGATTATTGATAACACCTTCGCAACTCCCTACTGCCAACGGCCGCTGCCGCTGGGCGCGGATATAGTGGTCTACAGTCTAACCAAGAACATCGGTGGCTTCGGGACTGATATGGGGGGAGCCGTGATTACCTCCACAAAATTCTTTAATCATCTCTTGCTTTACCGCAAGGACTTTGGTGGCGTTCTTTCTTCCAAGAGCGCCTGGCCGAT
>QHZQ01000453.1:2842-8193 GCA_003224725.1 Acidobacteriota bacterium
TCCCAAGGTCTCCCTGGTGCGATATCCCGGCCTGGCAAGTTTTCCCCAGGCGGACCTGGCCCAGCGTCAGATGACAAACTACGACGGCAAGTTTTCACCAGGAAGCATTATTTATTTTGTCTTGCAGGAAAACGGAAAGGGTGAGAACGAAGCGGCGGAGAAATTCATTGATTACATAGCCGACCATTCCTATACGATCACTTTGGCGGTGAGTCTGGGGCAGATAAAGACTCTGATTGAAAACCCCTTTTCTATGACCCACGCGGCATTGCCTCCAGAACTTAAGAAAGCCAAAGGAATCGAACCTGGCGGCATCCGCCTTTCGATTGGCCTGGAAGACTGGCAGGATATTATCGAAGACCTGAAAAACGGGCTGGAACAGGTTTAAGGACGTTCTCTGAAAATCGTTTTCCTCGTCGTCCTCGTTCTCGATCAGAGGCCGAGAACGACAATTTTCATCGAAGGTGGCGCCGCGCCGCGGCATGAAAAAAATCCCCTCCTAGGAGGGGCCGAAGGCGTGAAAAAATCCCGATCCACCCCCTCACCCGGCCTGCGGCCACCCTCTCCCCCAGTGGGGGCGAGGGAGTTAACAATAATGACTTCTTTCCCCTCGCCCCAACGAGGGAGAGGGGCCAGGGGTGAGGGGGCCCATTTGGATCTACTACAACGAGTTTTTTCACACCTCCCCTCTCGTGGAGGGGAATAATTTTCATCCTTGGCGGTGCGGCAATTCCGGCTAATGGATCATTTGGTTCTTGTCCCGGTCCCGTTCCTTCTTGTTGAGATACACCATAAACTTCTTCTTGGCTCTGCGAAGCTTCCAACCGTGGTACGCACCTTTGATGGGGTAAAGCAAATTACCAGGCTTAGCCTTCAAATAGAGATAACCAAATAGCATCCCTCCCAGGTGCGCAATATTGGAGATCCCGGTGTTACCGCTGGAAAGCGCGGAGAGAAAGGCGATGCCCCCGATGATCATTACGAAATACCTGGCCTGGAGTGGGAAGATCATGTACATATAAATGATGCGGTCGGGGAACGTCATGCCATAGGCGAGCAAAACCCCGTAAATGGCGCCTGAGGCGCCTATCGTGGGTATGGAATAAGTGGAGGTCAAGAAGACACAAAGTCCAGCACCGATGCCGGTAACGAGATAGTAGCGGAGGAAACGCCGGCTTCCCCAGTGACGTTCCATTTCACAACCGAACATGAAAAGTGCCAGCATATTAAATAGCAGATGAAAAATCCCTCCATGAAGAAACATGTAGGTAAAAACCTGCCAGAAGTAAAAATTCTCCAGCACAGCCCCGGGGATGAGACTGAAGTACCGAATGACTGAGTCTCCAGCAATGAGCTGAACGACAAAGACGCTGACGCAGGCAATGATGATTTTCTTGACGACAGGCGTTAGCGGCCCCCCAAAATTAATGCTACTCACCTGATAACGATAGTTCATGATTAATCTCAATCCTTAGGCGACGACACTCTTTATTCTATTATCATTCCCATTCTACAGGAATCAACTTGTGTAGTGTTTTTCTTTTCACTTGCCCAGGAGGTTCTTCTGCTCCCCGCTAATGGGGAAATTTCAAGGGAGTTCCCCTGCAATGCCAATCGCGGGAGCGCGCCTCCCACATTTCACACCCCCACCCAAGTCGCCGCTGAGGACAGCACCTCCCACTTTCAACACATTTTCAGGAGAGCCATCCATGCCTTGGCCGACGCCGCAGAGCATGAAAATGGGATTCCCCTCCGCTGGAGGGGCGTAGGGGTGGGTTGTTACGGACGGGCAAGACAAGACCCACCCCTGAAGGCTGAAGCCTTCTTTCCCCTCCCGAGAGGGGATTTTCAGGTATTGCGGCTCAAACGACCTTAGCCACGACCAAAGTCAGGTCATCGTGCTGTGGAGCCTCTTTCACGAACTCGGCAATCTGGGACAAAATCAGATCCTGCAGCTCTCCTGCCGAGAGCTGCGGATTCGAGCTAAGCAAGGTAGCCAGCCTTGCTTCACCAAACTCTTCTTCATTGCTATTCATAGCTTCTGAAACGCCGTCGCTGAAAATCAGCAAGATGTCCCCCGCATGCATCTGGATTGTCTCTTGTTGATAACAAGCCTCAGGAAATAAGCCGATGACGGTTCCCCCGGTTTCCAAGCGCTTCATCTCACCCTGGCCCGCACGCTGCAATAGGAGCGAGGATGGTGAATTCTGGGCTGGGCTTTGAGGGGTTGACGGGTCAACGCCTGTCTTGTGCGGCCGAAAGAGTACCGGCTTGCAGGGCCTGTTCTGGGTATGTCGGCTTGGTTTGGTAAATCAGATTGGCTTGCTGTACGTTCCCGCCCACCCGGATCCTGCGTCTTGGATCCACTGGGCTGGATAATGCGGGCCGGAGAGACTTCCCGACCACTTCAACCCTTTGGTCGACCTCGCCGACTTCCAGCCTGACGTTCAACTGTTCTCGGGCACCTGCCTTGATCAGCACATCTTTCCGCTGAAATGACTTAAATCCCAGTTTGTTCACTTCTACCATGTAGCTCCCCTCGGGAAGTGCCGGGAACTCGTATTCACCTGGATCATTGGTGAAGACGGTTTCTTTGATGTTCCTGTCGAGATTGGAAACGGTCACTTCAGCACCAGGGATTCTGGCAACGCTTGGATCATCTACAAAGCCGGAAAGTCTTCCCTCACCTCCTTGGCTGTGGAGTCCTGTGACCACTGATACAAGGACCATGACTACAGCGCTGCCTGCCAAGAGGGTCCGATGCCACCCTGACAATTTGATTTGAACCTTACCACTCATGATTTTTTCAATCCTCCTCTTCAAATTGAAGCCGGCAGCCGACGAGGCTCCGGCTACGTTCTGTCCCAGACAAAATCGAAATACCTTCCATAGACACGATGTATAGTCGCCGGAAAAGGGGCTAAAGCGGAGGACATCCTCGTCGCAGGCCTGTTCCCGCTCAACGAGGAGTTTCCGATCGATGATCCAGATGAAAGGGTAGAACCAAAGGAAGCTGCAAAACATCATCTGGCAATAACTCACCAGATTGTCCCAGCGCTTAATGTGCACCAGTTCGTGGGTCATGACCACTTCGAGTTCACCGTCAGTCAGATGGCGGGTGAGGTCTTGCGGAAGGACGATGATCGGATTGCGAATCCCACAAACCCCAGGTTCTGGGACCTGAGTCGAAACAATGAGTTGGATGTTCCGTTTTAACCTGAGTCGTGAACGAGCTCGCTTCAGTGTCTCTACCTCTCTTCAGAATGTAGCTTTTCCGCCGCCCGAATGGTCACTCTCAACTGTTCGCATCGCTTCCGGCAACGGACAAGCAGCCCGGCAAACCCCAAGAACCATATGGACACTAGGGCCAGGTAAAGTGCGGGACTTACTTGGCTAGATTGCGCTAAGCGGCCCACGGGGTAGCTCAACTGAACCGCGTGCTCAGTAACCCTTGAGAACGTTACGCTGTGCGAAACGGCAAGTTCTGGAGGAATGACAGCCTGGGAAAAATAAGAAAGATGCAGTCCGCCTCGTTCTGCCAGATAGGCTAGGCTAGCCGAAGGCACGCCTGCCTTTGCTCCCGCAATCACCCACAGAGCGTATCGTATCCGGGCTGGCCCCCGTCTCAGTAGAACTGTCAGGAGCAGGACCACCAGGAAGAACAGAGTCGTCTGGCAAAGATGATCTGCCAGCAAGGGGCAAAACCAGGCCGACAACTTTGCAAGTCCTTCATAAACGGTCATGCGCTGCTCCTTTCTAAGACGACTAACATCCGCGAATCTCGGCCTGGCCTTTCATCGTTATGTTTCCTTGGGACCCGCCTGTCGCTGGCCCTGTGCTGTCCTGAAGGTATTCTCCAAGGCCCGGATATCTTCTACGGTGAGCTTGCCGGCTTCCAGGAAATGGGCCATAACGGGCTGGGCAGAACCACCAAACAGATCCAAGAAATCATCGATCAACCGGCGGTAGGCTGCCTTGCGGGTCACGCTTGGTTCATAGATGTGTGCATTCCCGATCTTCCTAACTCGACGGACGGCCCCCTTTTCTTCAAGCCTGTTCACCATGGTTTGAACCGTGGTGTAAGCTGGCCGTCTCTTCTCAGGTAATTGTTCCTGCATTTCCCGGATAGAAGCCCTTCCCATCTTCCACAAGGCATCCATTAACCCGAGTTCAAACTTCGAGAGTTTGATACTTTTGGTGCGGACCAAGGAACCCTCCAAAAAGGAGACGTACTATAGATGAGGTGCCACCTACCACAGTATTAGTAGTAAGTCAACCGATATTTTCGCTCAATGGGAATAACGGGAGAGGCAACGACGTCTGTACCACATCTTGTTCATTGCTTTGCTAACCTCGGGCTCTGAATGGAAATACTGAGCGACGTGCGAAAACGCGGTAACGCTCTCCGATTTCGGCCTTTACCGATTCGATGTTCTTCACCCCCAGGGCTGCCCACCGGCGAAAAGCTCTGTGGCTTGAAGGTCTATAAGGGCGCTGCCGCAGTGCAACTAACCAGGGCGTAATCTGGGAAAAGTATGTCTTTACTCCCAGTACTGAAAAAGTTGAGACTTGAGAATGATAGGGAGCCTTCATGAAGACAGTCTTATTCTTACGCCTTTCCATGCTGTGCATAATGCTAATCTCGCTCCACGTATCCGCCCGCGCTGGCCTCCGCCCGAAAATCCTGCGTTCGGCCGCTGGGATTACAGTCGAGATTTGGGATGAGAAACGTCCAATCTTCTCCTCACTTGATCAAAGATCTAGCCTGATCGTGATTCAGCCTGACAGAAAACAGGCCGTGACCCATAAACAGGCGCAGGACAGAGATGGTCTATTGGATTTAGAAGGTGGGAGTGCTCCTGGCCTTTCCATAACGGAGTCCTACCGTAACATCAGCCTGGATTTGATTGAGCGCACCGTTACCCTCGTTGCTAATTCTGATCAACGCTATTACCTGGACTTTGGTTGGAAGGCGACCCAGCCAGGCGAGTTTTACTCCTTCATGGGTAAAGAAGGACTATCCAAGCATTACAGTCCGAGTTGCGATGGACCGGAATTTGAAAACCAGTCCAAGCAGACCTTTCCCTTTTTAGGCTATCGTATTGGTAATACTTTATACGGCCTGGTCGGCGATTCGCCAGGGATTTGGGAAAACCGATCTTTCATGCGGTTCGATCTGGAAAATCGAGTACTCTCTTTGGCGAATGGCGACGGTTCCTCGAGGCGAGTGATCGGAATTCCGGCCAAGCTAGATGCAACGACGGTCTATCGCACAACGTTTGACGGATGGCAACATATTGAAGCCGGTGAACGACATCAATGGAAAACCTGGCTTTTCTCTTCACCTGCCC
>QHZQ01000454.1 GCA_003224725.1 Acidobacteriota bacterium
CGCAATCTCTCCAGATGCTCGGAAGCGTGGGCTGTTCGGGTAAGAATGCAGCGGCTGAGATTAAGGCCTGAAATGCGCAAACCTGATCCTGCCGCTTCTTCCCGCAACTCTCGCAGCTGTTGGTTCGTCATACAGTGGAAGTCAAACCAGCGTGGAGACAGTTCGATACCCGAAAAGCCCGCTCGGCTCGCCCACTGGAGAACCCGGCGGCGTTCACCGCTGGTAGGTAGCTTCCCCCAAGTCCCACGCGGAACCAACACAACTGAGGCAAAAGCCCAACGCATTTTTTCCCCACTTAGCCCATGCCCCAACTAGTCTTATGGTACAAGCGGGCAACGTTCAAAAATGCTCCTTAGGATACGAATCAGAACGAGACCAGAAAGCTCAAGTCTGGTAGTACCAGATATTACAGATCGCGTCAACAGAAAAAATGAAAATAGTAATGCTTCAGTTACGGGTGGGGAACGAGACAAAAGGTGGAGCGGGCGCTCTGCGCACGCTGAAGGAACGCGCGACGGAGCGCGCGTTCCACCCCCAGTAACTGAGGCATTACTGAAAATGGTGGATGCTGCTCAGGCTCCACTGCGTTGAGTGACGAGGTGTGATGGAATGTTGTACACGTCGGGCGGCAGAACACGTGATCAAGGTCCGCGAAATGATTTCATGGGGGACAGGGATTGACTCTACCGATGCAAGCTGCCACGACTTTGGAGCCCCTGGAACTCCGGCGATTCGATCGACCACGGGGTTTTCGGCTCGAGAGGCCTGCTCCCCAGGCCTGACCGCTGCTCGAGAAGGGGGCTTCCTCGTCACACACCCAACTGTCTTGAGCTTTTCTATTGACAGGTTCTCTGTGGTAATACCAGAATCACGCCTGCCCTTGATTAACTCTTTGAGCCAGGTAGCCGAGCGCTGGATTACACCAGCCAATACCATGACATTTTGATAAGGCTTTGCATTGTAACCAAAATTATGCATCCGCGGCGTCATCGGTTAGCCCGGAGGGGCGTGAGATGATAGCCCACGGCGCCAGCCGTGGGTCAGGGGTCATCCAGCAGCCCAGCCCCGGTAGGGGCGAAAGAATCCGCATGGGAGATCAATTGTTAGGCCTTGTCTTTCGCCCCTCCGGGGCTCATTCATGCATCTGCCTTGTCCCACGGCTGAAGCCGTGGGCTAATGTCTTGCGCCTCTCCGAGGCTAATCCCAGTGGTGCATAATTTGGGTTGTAACCTCGCCGGTTGCTATAATTACTCTGGAGACCAAGTATTCATGAGAATGATTAGAATAGCTGTGGCACTGCTGTTCTGCCTGAGAATCACGCTATTGGCCCAGGGACTGCTTCCAGCCGAAGAATCTCTCAGGCGCGCCGCCAACGAAATAAAACTCAAAAACTTCCACGCCGCAGAGCAGTTGCTTGGGGAGGTGCTGAGAAAAGATCCTCGTTCTTTCGTTGCCCATAACCTGATGGGTCTTATGCGGCTGAGTGAGGGCCATGCGGCCGAAGCACGACGCGCCTTCGAGCAGGCCGCACGCCTCAATCCGGGATACGCACCGGCACATGTGAACCTGGGCAACACCTTGGTGATACTGAAACAAGAGGACGCAGCGCTGCAGGAATTTCTCACGGCCAGCGTGCTTCAACCCAAGGACCCTCTGGCCCTTTACAACACGGGACTGATTTACGGCAGACAGGGAAAATTCGAACTGGCAGTCAGATACCTCAATCGTGCTCATGCTTTGGCTCCGGACGACAAGGGGATAACCTCAGCGCTGGCCGGCGCGAGGATTAGTTCTGGCATGAAGCAGGAGGCTGAGGCACTGATCAGCCAAATGGCGAACCAGGGCCAGCTTAATTCCGAACTCCGTGAATCCCTGGCTGTGCTCTGGCTTGAAAATGGCGAACCGGCCAGAGGCGTCAAGCTGATAAAGAAAGAGCCTGAACGCGCATCACAGTTTTTCGAACTGGGCTTTCAAAAAGCTAAGACTCTCTTTGCTGAGGGCACCTACACTGAGTCTGCCCGAATTCTGGAAGCCATCCGGGTATTGAAATCTCCCGGTGCTGAATTCCATGACCTGCTGGGATCGGCCTATTATCTGCTGGATGACCCGACGAAGTCTTCGGATGAGCTGCAGGAAGCGGTGCGCCTGGAGCCCATGGTTCCGGAACACTACTTCAAATTAGGAATGGTCTTTCTGAAACACCGAACGGTTGAGCCAGCAATTTACGTCTTTGAAAACGCCCTCAAGGCCCGCCCAGATGTCCCCAAACTCTGGATGGGGCTCGGACTGAGTCATTATCTCGCAAGTAAGCTGGACCAAGCAGAGAAGGCGCTGCGCCAGGCCATTGCGTTGGATCCTAAGTATGAAACAGCCTATATCGTGTTAGGTGACATGCTTTCCCAGGCTGGCAGGGTGGACGAAGCTGTGGAGATTTTCCGGAAGGCCATTGATGCTCAACCTGACCTGTACTTGCCCTACTATTACTATGGCCAGAATTCTGCGCGGCAGGGGATAGAAAACAACGAAACTGTCATTCGTATGATGCAAAAAGCCATTATGCTCAATCCTTCTTTTGCTGAAGCACATTACGAGTTAGGAAAGGCCCTGCTCCAAGCAGGCAGGATGGACGATGCCCTTGCGGCATTGAAAAAGAGTCTGGATCTCAAACCTAAGTTGGCCCAATCTCACTATCAGCTGGGTCAACTCTACCAAAAGCTTGGTAACCCAGCTCTGGCCTCGGAGCATTTTCGCTTGTTCGAAGCCACAAGCAAACAAGAGACCCCCGAAGACTTAATTCAGCGCCTGGATTTTCAGATCGAAAAGTAAAGAGTTGCTTTATCGAACATAAACGCATGTCGTCCAGCTCTGTAGCCGTTACCATTGTGCCGTGCTCTCTCAAGAATAAGAGGCGCTGTGGACTTGTCCTGCTGTGGGTCTGTGCTGTTTGCGGAACGTCTTCGGAAACCGTTTCTCAAGAACGGCACACGCTGATTCCAGGCGCTCCCGAAAAATCTGATGTCGCCCTTGCCAAACAGATCACGGCTCTCGAAGCCGAGTTGAAGACTCGCCCCACGGACATCGAGGTTCTGCTCCGGTTAGGCAAACTGTTTCACCAGCAAGGTACCTTTCAAAAATCCATCCCTCTTTTTGAGAGAATCCTTGTTCTTCGGCCAGGGCACTTAGACGCGCACGTACTCTTGGGTATGGATCGGTTTCATGCCGGTCGGGCGAGAGAAGCCATCGAACCGCTTAGGCGAGCGGTTGAGCTGAATCCCCCTAATGCGGAAGCGAATTTCTATCTGGGCGTTTGCCTTCTCTCCCTCGATCGGGAAGACGAGGCTACCAAAGCATTTAATCGACTGGCATCGCAGGCGCCGGCCACGGTTGACGAACTGTACCTGCTGACGAGAGCCTATTCACGGTTGTCTTCGGCCATGTTAAGCCAGCTGGCAACACTGGGGGAAAACTCGTACCGAATGCATCAGGTTCGAGGAGAGTATTTCGATCTGCAAAACAATCCTGACCAGGCAATCAAAGAATACGAGATGGCGGTTCGACTACGTCCCGAGCTCCCTTCACTACATTATGTATTGGGCAGCGCTTACTGGAAGCATTCGGAATTGGACAAGGCGGCAGCGGAATTGGGTCGGGCGATTGAGCTCGATCCAAAGCATTTTACCGCCCATTACAAACTTGGCATGGTCTTGCTGGAGCAGAATGATC
>QHZQ01000455.1 GCA_003224725.1 Acidobacteriota bacterium
CGATTACGAATCGGCTGCTCTACCAACTGAGCTACGTCGGCCTGTGGCATGAGCTTTTGATGCCATAGAGGTAGTTGGAGAACTCCATCCAAAAAAAATGCTCACCCTTACTGGGGGAGCACTCGTTTTCGAGAGAACTGACACGTGCGCAAGGTCAATCGCTAAGCTTACGTGAATATAGTGAATGAATCCTGAGCGTGTCAAGCGGTTTTTCCTTTACCTCTTTTGTTCAATTAACAGATCTAGTTCCAGTGGACTCTTACACATGTTGCTTTAAACTCAATGGCAACTTCTAATGTAAAACATTGTATTGTGAACCAGGATCGAAGTAAGCATTGACGATAGCAGAGCCTTGAAAACGAGATGCTTCATCTTTCAGCTTAAGGGAGCGCCAGCCCATGGATAGTGCCGCCCGGTGGACCCAGAAATTCTCCAAATGAACTGACGCCCTTTCAGCTTGCAATTAGACCTTGGAATGTGAAATTCAATTTACACTGGAGCTATCCTACAGCAAGCAAAAGGAAAGGAGTCCAAGGTCAAACTGTTTCTATTGCAAACGATCGCATTGAACTGGGGAGACTACCGGCGCCAAAACGGTTACGATTACCGACAAGACAAAATTTGAGCGCGGCAGCGACCAAATTACAAGCTGGACTTGAAGAAGGGGGATCAAGTGACCGTGTTGAGTGCCAAACTGGCAACCGGCGAACTTGTAGCGCAGGAGGTCCTGCTGGCCAGTCCAGAGCATCACGACGGCCACAAGGAGAAGACTGGCCCACAACACTGAACTTATGGCGTGCTTATTGCCATAGAGACTGTTCCGCCCCCCTTAGTGACCCGGCTCCCTAATGACGGGCGAGCGCCGCTGTATCATATTTCGATATGGGCTTTCGATTTGGTACACTCAAGCCGTGAATGATGCCGACCTCTATTCCAGTTTTGATCCGACTTCATGTCTTCTACCACGCTTGCGAGGAACCCCATTTTGGGGAGCTGGAATTAGCCAGGCGCTGGCCGACACGGCTCCAGGCTGAGCCCTGGGACGCTCTATCGGAAGGCTGTCGCAACGAACGCCCCTATGGCTGTGATCCTCATTCGTTTGATGCTAGGTGTGGTATCTCAGAGGGCATTCAGAAGTTTCTATTCCCAGGGGAGCAAGGTGTTGGGCGCTCTATCAAGATCGGGATTCCAGCACCCCAGGTCATGGCTCCTCTCGTCGGGGCCTTTGAGATTGCATGTGGAACTCTGGTCGTCGTCGGTCTACTAACTCGCCTGGTTGCCATTCCCTTGATCATTATTATGCTGGTCGCCCATCTGCACGACCAAGATACCCATTTTTCTTAACCAGGGATTCTGGGCCATGGCTCACGAGGCGCGCACGGATTGGTCAATGCTTCTCGGCTCGATCTTTCTGCTGATTGTGGGAGCAGGCCTATGGTCCGTGGACAACCATCTGGGATCAAACTCGGGCAAGCCAACATGACTGAGCCGCAAGGTGTCAGTTTCCGGGGCCCGCTCTCCCGGGCTCAGCGTACTTCACTGAGAGAACTGGCTGGGCTCTTTCTCAAATTGGGCACGGTGGCCTTTGGTGGCCCGGCGGCTCATATCGCCATGATGGAGGATGAGGTCGTTGGCCGGCGCCGCTGGTTGTCGCAAGAGGAGTTCCTGGATCTACTGGGTGCCACCAATCTAATCCCAGGCCCCAACTCTACGGAGATGGCGATCCATATTGGGCATCGACAGGCCGGATGGCGCGGACTGTTCCTGGCAGGAAGTTGCTTCATTCTTCCAGCGGCGTTTATCGTCACGGTTTTTGCTTGGGCCTACGTTCGATTTGGCGAGCTACCTGGAACCTCTGGGATTTTGTACGGGATTAAGCCAGTCATCATCGGGGTGGTTCTGCAGGCCCTCTGGGAGCTCGGACGAGCGGCCTTCAAAACCAAGTTTTTAGCCCTGGTCGGCGCGACAGGCACGGCCCTTGGGTTTGTGGGTATCCATGAATTGGTCATCCTCCTTGGTGCCGGGGTGGCAGTCGGCCTGGTCAGATTGATGGGAGGTGAAAGCAGAAAGAGCGGCAAAACCATCTCGTCGCTCTTCTCGGGGGCGCCACTCGCATATGTTGCACCAACCACCATCACGGGCGGAGTGGCCGTGACTGCCTCGTTTGGCCTGTGGCCCATGTTTCTGTTCTTCCTCAAGATCGGTTCAGTGCTCTTCGGAAGCGGCTATGTGCTGTTGGCATTCCTGCGAGCTGATTTGGTAGAACGCTGGCATTGGCTCAACGAATCACACCTGTTAGACGCGATTGCCGTCGGCCAGGTGACACCTGGGCCGGTCTTCACTACCGCCACTTTCATTGGTTACATCCTGGGTGGGCTCCCCGGGGCTTTCGTCGCAACGGTCGGGATATTCCTTCCTGCGTTTTTCTTTGTGGCGGCGAGCGGGCCGCTGGTGCCACGGATCCGACGATCTGTCACGGCAGCGGCGTTTCTCGATGGTGTGAATGCAGCCTCTGTCGCGCTGATGACGGTGGTAACTTACCAGCTGGGCAAAACGGCGTTGGTAGATCTCACGACCGTCGCGCTACTGGTCGCGACTCTGATTTTGCTCGTCGGGTTCCGTGTAAACTCAGTGTGGCTGGTTCTGGCGGGCGCATTGGTTGGCCATCTGACCCATGTGTTGAAACCAATCTGAGTCTCAAATGGGTGGGCTTCTTGAGGTGGCTCGAACGGCTACCATACATGCACGATGGCTCCCTTGAGAGACTGGACCAAGTGGTCGAGTTCTACTATCGCGGTGTGCCAGCGCAATCTGGTGACCGCTTGACGTCACTCCTCTGCTCAGGCAGAGCTTTTCAGAGATCTCCTCGATCGTGGCCTTCCTGGAGTCTCTCAGTGGTGAGACACCTGACGTTTCTTCCCCGAGTCTGCCTTGAGTTCTCCCTGAACGGCCCCTGTGGCCAACGACACCAGGGGCGCCAGATTCCTGAGATAGCATGCTTGTGGCAGTTTACGAACTCCCGACTCTTGATTGGGAGCGCCTCACGATCAGCTTGCCCTTAGAGATCGAAACGTGAAATAATTCAATCTAGATTGATTCAATTTAGATTGGAGTAAAATTGTGAATCCTACCCTGAGTGCTACCGAACCGCCGGGCTTTCTTAAGCTCCTGGCCCACGATCTGCGCTGGAAGCTTCTCACGGCTCTGGCCCGAAGCGATTACCGCGTTTACGAGCTCGTCGATTTCTTCGATCACCCTCCCAACTTGGTGTCGTATCACCTGAAACGCCTGCGGGCTCAAGGCTTGGTGAGAGAACGCCGCAGCGGCGCCGACGCTCGCGATGTCTATTACAGCCTTGACCACGACCGCCTGCGTCGCCTGTACTTTAGTGCAGGCCGAATGCTACACCCCTCTCTGGGTGAACCGGGCAGCGACGCCAACGCGAGTCAACGATCTCTCAGCAGATCACAGGAGCGGGTGTTGTTCCTCTGCACTGAGAACAGCGCTCGTTCCCAAATGGCTGAAGCCATCCTGCGCCATATAAGTCGTGGGCGGGTGGAAGCCTTTAGTGCTGGTACTTACCCCTCAGGGATTCACCCCTTGACTGTGGCAACCATGCAACGGCACCACATTGATATCAGCCAGCAACGATCCAAGCACCTCGATGAGTTTCAGACATCATCACCTTGTGTGATCGGGCTCGGGAGGTCTGTCCCCCTTTCCCCGGCGATCCTGCACGCATCCACTGGAGCTTTCCTAATCCGGCTGCCATTAAAGGTGATGAGGCAGCCAAATCTCATGCCTTTGCAGCAACAGCCCAAGAGCTGATGACCCGGATTCGTTATCTTTTGCTGGTGTTGGAAAAGAGCGGAGGTGCCGTTGCATGAAAAGTCGCGTGCTTTTTCTCTGCACCGCCAACTCGTCGCGGTCGCAAATGGCTGAAGGGCTATTGCGCGCTCTGGCAGGTGATCGGATCGAGGTTTCAAGCGCGGGCGCTCAACCCTCCGCAGTCAACCCGCTAGCCATTAAGGCAATGGCCGAACGCGGCCTCGACATCCGCCATCACCGTTCCAAGCATTTGGACGAATTTCTCACTGAGCCCTTTGACCATGTCATCACACTCTGCAATAGCGCTGCAGAGAGCTGCCCGCTTTTTCCCGGCCCAGCTAAACGTGTTCACTGGGATCTTCCCGATCCGGCAGCCGTCGAGGGAAGCGAAGAGCGGCGCTTAGCCTCCTTCAGACAAGTCCGCAACGATCTCGAAGCCCGCCTGCAAGCATGGTTGGAAACAGTCCCGCTCTAGTCCCACTAGGCGGCGACGAAGTTCACATTTCGGTCAAATTTGTTAAGCTGCCGTCCCCTCACCCAGGGAGCTTTCTGAAAGCTCCCATGCCTCTCCCAATGGGAGAGGGTGGCCGAAGGCCGGGTGAGGGTCCGTAGCCGATAGAACCGCACTCCTCGGCGGTATGAGGTCGCTCGCTGCATCTAGAATGCTGGGAAAGGAGCCTTATGTTCACAACCTGCCTCTGGCGCCGCGCAGGCGCTGAGTTTGTTGGCACCTATGCCCTGCTTACGGCCGGTTGCGGGGCAATCGTCGTGAATACTCTTACAGGGGCGCTAAGCCATGTGGGAGTGGCCTTCAGCTTTGGTCTGGCCATTACCGTGATGATCGCGGCTGCCGGCCATTTGTCGGGTGCTCACTTCAACCCTGCCGTTACTTTGGCCTTTGCGCTTACCCGCCACTTCCCCTGGCGCGAGGTGCCCCTGTACCCGGTCAGCGAACCAAAAGAAAATGAAGAAGCGCTCGTTGACAGCGAAGGGCTGTCCACTGTGGCTCCGCGTGACAGCAGTTTTGATACTGTTATCGATCCTCTCGTTGTCCTGCTCGGTTCCAATATCACGGGCAGCCGAGAGAATTTGCAGCCGATGAGCGTCAGGTGCTTTCTGAGCAATACGGCGCCGCCTCAATCCCTGAACCTTCTCAGTTTGGCCCTCTTATAATATCGAGGCTGGGTCGAAGTGGGTGACCACACCGCGATACCCGACGCGCGGTCAGCTTGGCTAAATTCAACGCAAGATTGTCGAAACCGCAGAGACTCAAGTTGAGCACGGCCTGGGAAAATGAGAAGTGCTTTTTCGCATTCTTATCCCCGTTGCTGCTCTCGTTGCCTTGGTGGTTTTCTTTGCCTCCTTCGCGTCTTCGCGCTTTGATTTTTTCGGGTGCGGCTGCTGGCCACGCTGCGTCTCGCCGCCTCCGCGGTTAATTTTCCGTGAGATCAGCATAGTTAAGGACGGAGATGCCGGCCTGATTCAGTGCTGGCAGGATGTTTCGCAAGAGGCACTCGCTCATCTGAACCATCAACTTAGTAGCTGCTTTGCGAACCACCGCCAGCTGTGCCGCCGGCGGCAGACCATCGGCTGAGATGTCGTGAACCCCTGCTGGAGCCCAGCCGCACGGACCATAAAGAACTCGTCCAGGTTGGAACTCACAATGGAAAGGAACTTTGCCCGTTCGAGAAGGGGATTGCGCTCGTCTTGGGCTTCTTCCAGAACACGATGCTGGAAGTCCAGGAGACTTAATTCGCGGTTGACGTAGTAACAAAACCAGTCAAACAGGATGCACAGGATGAATAGGACCCAAAGTTATGCAGTGGCACCTTCTCCGGTACATCCAACAGGTGCCTCTCAGGTAGCCGGTCAATCCTGACTTCAGTCTTAGTTCTCCACGTTCTTGGTGCTCTTGGCAGTTCAAGACCAGGGTCAGAGCCTTTGACGGAACCGTTGACGTCGGGTTGTGAGAGTTAACAGAAACTTAACATCTAGTTAATAGAAACGTTACAACGACGAGTTACCGTCTGGTTGGGTGGAGTTTATCAGTCATCGTCCGGGTGCCAGAAAAAGAATCAAGCAAAGGAGGAAAAAAATCATGTTGCATCTGAAGTGGTTCTCATTGAGACATATTCACCTGAGCGCAGTTCTTGTCACGGGCTTCCTGCTGGCGAACAACGGAGCCTCATATCAAGCTTCTCCTGAATCCGACCCCCAATTTATCGGGACGCCGGCAACCACCGAGATGGGGCGGCCTGATCCGACTAACCTCTTGGGAGACCAAGTAAATGAGCTCAGGGTATTAATCATGGACCAGAAGAAAGCGATTGAAGATCTGAAGGTGAAATTGACTGAGCAAGAATCCATCATCCAGGCTCTGAGAAAGCAGTATGGAGGCGAGACAACACGGCCCGCTGCGGACTCGAAGGTGTCAGAATCCACCGTCGCTGCCACGTCAGCAAGCCCGTCAAGCCCCCAGACAGCCCCAAGTGTCGCAGTGGCGCCAGCGAGCTTACTCCCCTCGGATTCCCAAGTTGCCTCGAGCGGTAGCAGCTCACCGCCAGGACAGAGCAATGTAGTAGCTTCCAAGCCCGAGGAGA
>QHZQ01000456.1:0-2193 GCA_003224725.1 Acidobacteriota bacterium
ACTTCCTCTTCTGTCAAGGGGCCTGTCTCCAGTCTCGCCGAGAGTGTCTGGCCCGGGACATATTCCATAATCAAGAAATCGATGCCGTCTTCGGTGTCGAAATCGTGAACAGCAATGATATTCGGATGATTGAGTTTTGAAAGAATCACCGCTTCGTTGTGAAAACGTTTACAAGCACCGGCATCATGAAGGTTGGCTGGCGCCAACACCTTCAGCGCAACTTCTCTCTCCAAGTGCTCATCGTGAGCTCGATAGACGACCCCCATACCGCCCCTCGAAATTTGCTCGACTAGACGGTAGTGGCCAAGCATCTGTCCGACAATCAGCTCACGCGGAACATTAGCGCACGACGAGTCAAAGTACGACTCCCGCGTGAGCGGCAACCCGGGCGCCGGCCAAGTGTTGACTATCGCCACTTGGCGGCCTTTCCTCTCCAGATTCGCGCGCAATTTACTCAGGTGTGGCACAAATCCCCCAAGGCGCCGGCAGCTTCTACTAGCATATGGCAGCATCTCCTGAAGTATTTCGCCGCCATTCATCCCCGCCGTGGTTGGCTTCCAATTGAAAGCGCCGCTATCCGTTCTGGTCTTGGCTCATTTCCTCCTAAATTAAAGCCATAGGGCAACATGGAAGCTGCCCAAAGCCAGTTCGTGCCTCTCGAAGCCCCCAATCCGTCTCTTCAGCGTTAGGCTATTTAAGGCCCCCGTCAAATTTCCTGGGGGCTAGTGTTCTCGAAAGCCCCTTTTTCATTGATTTTTGGAAGCCGGTAGGCGCAGAATGCGCTCGACAGTTCTGTTGCAAGTCAGGCCGCGATTACTTACCAAGCTAAGACAAGCTCCAGGATTTGGGACGAGCTAATTTCGTTTGGGCTGGAGCGAACCAGCGTGTTTTGTCCTTGGCCCAAAACCTCGGGACACTCGGGAGGATTGGTTTACGAGCCCTGAAATACTTTTCCTATCCGAGTCATTTAAGAATTGAAGGCGTTCCACAAGGCTGAAACTCCAGGGTTCTCGACAGAGATGCATCTCCAACGCTTTGGCGTGAAACCGACAAGTCGAAGCCGTGAACTCTTAAGCTTTGATCACAAGGAGGATATATGGCATATCCGTCTGCGAACTGGACAATCATGGTCTACATCTCTGCCGACGGCGTGCTCGCCAACTTCGCCGTGGAATCCTTAAAACAGCTGAAGCGTGCCGCCGGTAACGGCGTTGTTGTCGCAGCCCAGGTCGACACAAATGGAACAATTCAGGCGGAGCGATATGTTTTTGATAAGAGCGGGGATCTCACTTCTCTCGCGCATAGCAAGCCTCGGCCGGTTTACCCGCCCCCTCGGCTGGGCACGCCAGATCCGAAAAATCTCACGAATTTCATCGATTGGGCGTCCAAGATGTACCCACCCCGATAATCGCCACGCCCTCTTTCTGTGGGGCCACGGGCCGGAGTTGTTGTTCGATGAAGACGCCACACCCAAAGCAGAGGGTGCGGATGGGAAGAGGAAGAATTCCGGCAAGCCGATCAGAAAATATCTCACTCCTTCGGAGCTGAAGAGGGCACTGACTGAGACGCGGCTGGTAAAGCACAAAAAGATCGACATCATCGGGATGGATGCCTGCTCGATGAGCATGGCCGAAACTGCAAGCGAGCTTGGGGAATATGTTGAGTTTATGGTCGCCTCGCAGGAGGATGTGCCGGATACAAGTTTTCCGTACGGGGAAATTCTGTCACGTCTAAGAGACATAACTAGCGCAGAAGACGCAAGCAAAATGATCCCGGCAGTCTATTTGGAGGCTTTTCGCGACTATATAGCCAGTCCCAGCACGGGAGTCAGGGGGATCACCCTTTCCGCTCTGAATCTGGCAGAAATGGGCTGCGTCACTGAAGCATTGAGAAAGCTCGCCGATGCCCTGCTGGAATTGAGCTCCGATCCGGTTGCGCGTAGCGAAATTCTCAAAGCACGCAAGGCGGCTCAAGGCTTCGTATTCGGGCTTTTCGTGGATATCGTTGACCTCTGCCAGAAACTCGAGGCCAGCAAGATTGATAGCGTGAATTTGAGATCTGCGTGCGCAGAAATGCGCGAGGCCATCGCAGGGGTAGTTATCGCAAATCAAGCACACAAGAATCAGGCAAACAAAGAGGTGGGAGGCGGTCGCAAAATTGAAGCCATAGATGCGGCTGGTCTTTCCATCTACT
>QHZQ01000456.1:2323-6120 GCA_003224725.1 Acidobacteriota bacterium
ATTTTGGCGAAGGAGGCGAGGGATGGGCGCCTTGATCTGGACGAGGTCTACTCTGCTCAACAATGCGCTCAAAACCTTGGGTCATTGGGACAGAAAGATAAGCCGCCTGTAAGCCTGCATGAGAGGGCAGCTTAGGCCGTGGACAAAGAATGTGAATCGGCGAAGAGTGTGATGGCGATGCCAAGTCCTCGTGAGAAACAAACAGCCGTCAACCAGTGATGAAAAATGCGGGCTGCGGTCTATTTCGCGTTGCTGGCTCAGGTATTTGTCCTGCACCCGGCATCGCTGTGTACGCAGACTGCAGCCCTGAGCATTTCCGACCTTCACGCTGATAGTCACGAGGACGATGGGGTTGGACGGGCGCGCTCCTCTGAGAGGGAGCGTCGCCCGGATGTGCTTCTCCGAAGGGCTGAAGCGGCTTTTCAAAGGGCAGCCACCCGGCGGGACAAGCAGACCGCGAAGGATCTGATGGTGGCGGTCGGGGACTTCCGCGCAAGCGCAGGACTTTTTGGCGCAGCCGGTTCCTATGAAAAAGCTGCCGACGCTCACCTGCAAGCTGGCGATATCTACTTCACCCTCAGCCAGTATGAGAAGGCGCGGGGGGCTTATCGCGAAGCCCTTAAAGCGGGGCAAAATCCAGAGAAGCGATGCACGGCGGTCAGCCGCATAGCGCGCACCTACACGGCCACGGGGCCATTCTCGCTCGTCGATCGTTACTCCAAAGAGGCGCTTGATTCGTGCCGAGGCCTCAGTGAACTAGCTCAAGCCGAAGCCCTGGAAGCTCGCGGTGAAGCCTTGGATTTTGCGGGAGAGCGGTCGCAGAGCGAGGACTTCTTCCGCCAAGCCCGGGAGCTCTTTGCGCAGGCGGGAGATAAGAACGGGGAGGCTCGAAGTCTGCGGGTGTTGTCCTACACGGCCCTCTTCTCGGGTGACAGGCAGGCGCAGGGTCTGAAGTCTGCTGAGCAGGCACTGCGTTTGTGGTCCTCGACCGGGAATACCTATGGCATTGCCCGGATGCGTTCCGTGCTGGGGACATTTGCTATCACAAAGGGGGAATTCGAGACCGCGCAATGCAACTACAACGTTGCCAGGCCAGTTTTTAACGGGTTGGGCAATAGGGACGAAGAAGCGAGCGTGCTGAACGGCCTGGGATACGTAAACCGTGAAACCGGTGACTGGCAGAAATCACTGGAATACTACCAACACGCCAGAGCGATTTTTGCCAGCGTTCATGACATGGTTGGGGAAATTGAAGCGATCAGGGGTATGGGCAAGGCCCTGACCATGACGAGAAATTACAAACTGCTGCTGCCTCTTTACCAACAGGAGCTGCGTCTGGCGCGCCAGTCGGGTGACCCTGTGGCTATAGCGGGTTCGCTGGCCGACATGGCAGCTGCTTACGAAGCAGAAACCCAGTACGTTCAAGCCGAAGCGTTCTACGGCCGCTCGCTGGAAGGTTACAGTGCGTCCCACCACTTGTACGACGAGGTTCCTGCTCTAATGCGCCTGGGTCGCCTACAGGCCAAGCGGGGCAGGTATTCCCAAGCCATTGCTTCCTTAGAAAGCGCAAATGCTCTGGAGCAACGGTTGGGCGAAATTGAAGAAATTGCCAAAATACAGTACGAGCTTGCCCGTGCCTATCTGCGACTGAACCGGTTGGAGGAAGCGAAGTCGGCCATCGAAAAGACGATTGATATTGTCGAGAAGCAGCGGGTCACGATCTCCCATTTCGATTCACGGGCTTCGTATTTCGCAGCCGTCCACGCCTACTACGCACTTTACATAGAAATATTCATGCTGCTGGACCAAAAGGAGCCGCGCCGCGGTTTCGCTGAAAAGGCCTTCGACGCCTCTGAGAGGAGCAGGGCCCGATCTTTGTTAGACCTGCTCACGACATCCAGCCAAGAGGCGCCCTGTGAGGAACTCCTGCAAAGACAGTTGCAGGCGCGATCACGGCCGGACGTTGTATCTGAAGCGCAGGCGCCAGAACCTCCGTCTCCGACTCTAACGCTGAAGGAGGTGCAGGCGGAAATTGAACCTGGGGATACAGTTTTGCTCGAATATGCTCTCGGTGATGAGAAGAGTTACCTGTGGGTCGTAGAGCACGGTCAAATCGCCGTGCATGAACTGCCGCAGTCGGAGCGAATCAGGAAATTGGTGGAGAGTTTTCGCGAGACGCTCGTTCCTCCTCAGCTCAGAGCGGGAGAGAGCGCAAGCGATTACCAGGCAAGAGTCCGCGGGCAGGAACAATCATACAAAGTGTATGCCCGCCAACTATCACGACTACTGCTTGGCCCCATCGTCCCGGCGGGCGCAAAGCGCATCCTGATAGTCCCTGACGGGTCTCTTCAATACATGCCGTTTGCTGCGCTTCCCGTTCCTCTACCTGGAATGGGCGAACAGCTTTTGGTCAATCGTTACGAAGTAGACATCCTGCCTTCAGCATCAGTGCTCGGGACCCTGAGGAAGACGGCGTCGAAAAGGGCGCCGCCTACAGCCACTGCGGTCATTCTTGCAGATCCGGTTTTCGAACTGGATGATCCACGAGTATCGACAAACCGAGGTCACGACAATGGCCAGCAGGAACGGCCGCCGGCCTTAACCAGGGCTATTCGAGACATGCGGGGTTCGCAATATATTCCCAGGTTACAGGCATCCCGTGACGAGGCTAAGGCAATTGCAAACGCCCTCTATTCACCAGATTCCCAAGCCGTGCACGTCGCCCTGGACTTCTCGGCCAGCCGGGATTTTGTCCTTAGGGACGGTCTCACGCGATTTCGGTTCGTTCACTTTGCGACTCACGGAGTGGCAGACTCCCGCCAGCCTGAAATGTCTGGTCTGATCTTGTCATTAATAGATAGAAAGGGACGAAAACAGGATGGCTATTTGCGTCTGGGAGACAAATTTACAAATTGAGGCTCTCGGCCGATCTGGTGGTACTTAGTTCCTGCGAATCCGCTTTGGGCAAGAACCTTGAGGCGGAGGGGATCATCGGTCTGCCTCGGGGTTTTCTATATGCAGGCGCTAAAAGCGTCATTGCGAGCCTGTGGAAAGTCAATGACCAAGCTACGGCAAAACTCATGGCAGGTCTGTACGCGCGCATACAGCGGGGTGAAAGCCCAAGTTCGGCATTGCGTGGTGCCCAACTTGAAATGGTGCACGACGAACAGTGGTCGAAGCCTTACTACTGGGCGGCTTTCGCCTTGCAAGGAGACTACAGGTAGAGCGTTGACTTCACAATATCCCTGTTCTATGGTGAGCCGCTTATGGTGCCACGGGGAGCCAGAAGGGCGCTCACAGCGGAGGCCTTTGGGAAGTTTCTTCGTTGGCTTTCTGAGAATGATGAACTGGGCGTGCGAGAGTATCAATCGATCAGAATGAAGTTGGTCCGCTACTTCACGCATAAAGGCTGCTCGGATCCGGATGACTTGTTCGATAAAACGGTTGACGTTGTAGTTGGGAAAATAGACAGCTGTGGGGAGTGTCCAAGCCCCCTCGCTTATTGTTTCGGAGTAGCGAAAAACATTTGGCGGCAGGATCTGCGAGAACGCAAGTCGGCGGCTTTGGAGGAGAACATGGCTTTACCAGTCTATCCAGACGCGCAAGTTCATGAGCAGGAGCTGAAATGTCTGGAACGCTGCATGGATCAACTGGCGCCAGGCGATCGCGATATCGTAGCCCGCTATCATCAAGGTCAAGGACACGAAAAGATCGAGACCCGGAGACGACTGGCTGATGGACTCGGAGGAGCAAATGCGTTGCGGATCAGAATGTGCAGAATCCGCAAGGACCTGCGT
>QHZQ01000423.1:0-1263 GCA_003224725.1 Acidobacteriota bacterium
GACGGCGGTCGCGCAGAAAGGCGCTCGCCGTGGCTACCAAAACTGCACCTCCCAAACGCCTCCCGTAACTAAGGAGCTGTGAAAAAATTGAAAGGGCGAGCCTCCTGGCGAGCTGTTACCCTGGCAAGTCGTCGCTCCATGAGGCTCGGCGGGAGCCTCGCCCTCCCGATCTCGGCCGGCCGCCACGCAGTGAGGAGCTTGAAATGGAGATAAGACGTCGACAGTTCGTTCAGGCCTCGGCCGCAGCTCTAGGGGGGCTTCTCTTTGTCGGTCAACCCAGGGCGGCGGCCGAGAAAGAGGCTGACATCCACGTCTGTCCTAAATCACAACCGCCCGCACGGCTACTGTTCGCGACGCGCCTGGAGGAACTCACATCCTACAGCGTGGATCTTCGGCTCACCTTGACCTGCCTGCAAGGAATCGTCAACCGCTCGCAACCGCGGCTCTACCTTGTGCAGGACCGCTACGACGAGCTCTGGCTGCAGTGGTTGCGCGAGCGGGGAGATGTTGATGAGGTCCGTTGGCTGGATGTAGGCCAGGTGTTTGAGCGTTTCCTGAAGGAAGTGAGGCTGATGATCGTAACCGACCCGGCTATCCCTGCCAGTATCAATGTGGCGACCATGCTGGCCGGCGTGCACGGTGGACTGGTCTCTACTCCGCGCACGGCAGCCCAATATGATCTTCCTATGGGAGCCATGCCGGATTCGCAGAAGGTTGGCCTGGACCTTCGAACTCTGGGCTGGAAAAAGGATTTGGACGCCTATCGGTGGGTCTACCCACAAGTGGAGGGAAAGCTCTCGCGCCAAGCCATTGCCATCCTGGATCCGCAGGAGATTGCACTCAGGGACTATCTGGTCGAATTCAAGATCCCTATTCTCTGGATTGCCGGGCCACAGGACGTGGAGAAGAATCCCAGAGCCCTGCCTGAAGAAGAAAAGCAATTTGCTCGGGAGACTCTGATGAAATGGCCACCCAATATCCCCTGTCTGGGCTGGCCGGGGACTGGCGATCAGCCTCAGGGAGGAATCGGAGAGTGGGCGGGTGTGCGACTGGCCAATGAGTGCGCGAAATTTGAAGTCTGTTCCGGGTTCGACGGGTATTCCCCGACAGTCAGCAATCTCTCCGTCCATTCCGGCACCACAGCTAATCTGCACCAGTCCGTACCGCCAGTCAAAGTGCAGCGCGACAAAGTTTACTTCTGCTTCACGAGGTCGGACGGTGATGGTTGGAACTTCCAGCGGCACTATTATCGAAAGCTGTTTG
>QHZQ01000423.1:1399-1881 GCA_003224725.1 Acidobacteriota bacterium
TACGCTGATAATTTTCCTCCCGAAGAGCGGGACAAGATTTGGCGCGACTATCTGAAGCTTTCGGAGATCTATCGAAGTCGTATCGATGCGACTGTCATGTCGACCATTGCGGAGATGCGACCCGAGCTTCTGGCTCTATTTGCAGGCATAGCGGGACTAAAGGGAATTTTTGCGAACTACGGAAGGACTCATGTGACCACGCCGGACAACCTGGTGGCTGAGGTTAACGGCGTACCCGCCTTTCGCGCCATCAACCGGGGCCCAAACCACTTGACGTTCACTCCCTCGGCTCGCCGGGATGCGGAGTACTTCATGATTGGTGAAATCAAGCGCTGGACACCACGGCAGCGACCGGCCTTCCTGCATGTCTTTCTGGCGAACTGGCTGACTCACCTGGAAATGGCCGAGAATATCGCAAAGGGACTGGGAGCCGAATATGTGGCGGTCCGCCCGGACCATTTGGTGCAGCTCTACCGTCAATA
>QHZQ01000423.1:1905-2618 GCA_003224725.1 Acidobacteriota bacterium
TCTATCGGCCACGGACCTCTCACCCGGCCTTCGGCCACCCTCTCCCAGTGGGAGAGGCATGGGAGCTTTGAGAAAGCTCCCTGGGTGAGGGGACGGCAGGTTACCAAACTTGACCAAAGTTTTGAACTTCCTCGCTATCAAGTAACCCTAAGCTAACCGCAGGGTGTGCATTCCGCGGGGTTCGGTCGCTGAAAGCGAAAACGTTGAGGTCAGAATCTATATGTTTCTTCTCGTTGATTCTCTCTGTGTCTCTGCGGTGATCTTTGGTGCCGTTTCTACGTTCATGAGCTATCTGGTGGGCATTGAGGTTTCGATCGTGACTTCGCTTAAGCACCTGGTAATAGCCTTGTTGATTCTTCCAGGTCTGACCTGGGCGCAAACGAAGGAAGAGCCCCGCGTGATTCGCCTGGAGGGTAAAGCGGCGCGGGTGGTTGTGAATATTGCCGGCGGAGCAATCGCCGACTTTCATCTAATGCAGCAGAACTTGAACCCGCTCTCCTGGCGAGAAAGCACTAATGCGCCCGGGCCACACTGGACGGGACACTTCTTGTGTCTGGACCGCTGGGGGCCTCCCTCTGAGGCGGAGCAGCGCAACGGGATGCCATTTCACGGTGAAGCGTCACGGGTTCAATGGGAGATTCTCCGCCAACCGGAATCCAGAGACGGGCAAATTGTGGCTGAGATGGCCGCCACGCCGCCCTTGGCCGGGTTAA
>QHZQ01000423.1:2634-6967 GCA_003224725.1 Acidobacteriota bacterium
GGAGGTCACCAATACGCAGAAACTGGGCCGCATCTACAATATGGTCCAGCATCCCACCATCGCGCCTCCCTTTCTGGATGAAAGCGCCTTTGTCGATGCCAACGGCCGCAAGGGGTTCATGGCCTATCGCCCTTTGCCCAATCCAGAAGAGCCCGCTGTCTATTGGCCCCAGGCGCTGAAGGATGGAGTCCCGGTCAATGTCCGCTATCTCAGGGATGACCACGATCCGAATGTCGTTTCGTATACTCTAGACGACGAGTACGGATGGGTCACCGCCAGCAATCCGAGAAGAGGGCTGATGATCGGCTATATCTGGAAAGCGAAGGACTATCCGTGGCTGATCGACTGGCGTGATGTGCAGAACGGTAAACCCGCCGCTCGCGGGCTGGAGTTTGGAACGACCGGTTTGCCGCATCCAGATTCGATCCTGGTGGCCAAGGGAAAGATTTTTGGCCGGCCGATTTTTGAACACCTGGATGCCGGGCAAACTGTTGCGAAATCGTACACTGCTTTTTTGGTCAAGATTCCCAAGGACTATAAGGGGGTTTCGAACATCACCTGCGCCAAAGGCCGGCTTGTTCTGCACGAACGAGATGTCCTCTACGAACGTGATGCAGGGCCGGACCGAGACCTGGTGGTTGAGGTCGAGGGCCTCTTTCCATAACCTGCTGGCGGTGGTTTCATCCCAAAAACAGCGGTCCAATAACCGCAAAGACGCTGCGGCGCTGAGAGAGAATCATATGGGAACTCTCAGGTCTCAGCGTTTTCGTTTTTCGCCCGGCGGGTGAACAAAAAAGTGGTCAGCGATATTCGGAAAAGTAATCCAGTTTCCTTGGATTCATGACTGCCGGCAGTTCCCAGAGAAAACTCTCTGCGTCTCCGCGTCTCTGCGGTTTCTTGATGCCGTTTCTAGGTTCATTGCCACCCGGGTCGAAGTGGGTTATGGTACCGGCACGCCGACGCCGTGCCAGGGAAAGGCATGTTATCCACTACATTGAAAATCAGCGCGAACATCATCGCAAGAAGGCCTTTCAGGAGGAATATCGGAATTTCTCCGAAATCACGGGAGGAATGCGACGAGCGCTATTTGTGTGGGATGAATCAATCGTCGCTGACGCGACGCGGGTAAAATGGCTGCTTACCTTGTCCCGGCCTTGAAAGACCGGGCTAAAATCAGAATGCCGCTATGCGGCAGACCGCCGAGCACCTCTACTGAGGGAATTGACAACCGACTTGGTCGGACCAAAAATGTCCAAACTCCAGTCCCTCTCCCACAAGGAGAGGGAGAACAATAAGTGGGAATCCCTGTGCTAACGCCGCAACTTTAAATCAACCCTATATCCAAAGAAGGGTAATGCTAGTTACTGGGGACGAAGGAATAGCTTTGGTAGCCACGACGAATTTGTTTTCTAATTCGTCGTGGGTTTGTCCACCTGCGCGGAAAAGCCCACGACGAGCGACGGCGGTCGCGCAGAAAGACGCTCGCCGTGGCTACCAAGACCGCACCCCTCGAAACTAACCCATTACAAAGAAGGATAGCAAGTTCTTGACATACGGCGGATGTCTGTCGGAAACTGGTTGCGCACATCGGAAGATTCTACCAGCGCGTTGAAAC
This sequence comes from Acidobacteriota bacterium, assembly GCA_003224725.1. GTDB lineage: Bacteria > Acidobacteriota > Terriglobia > Versatilivoradales > Versatilivoraceae > QHZQ01. The sequence goes on from QHZQ01000423.1 coordinate 4,250, forward strand.
CGACCAGTCAGTGGAAACGGCACTGAAAGTCACCGCGGAGACGCAGAGAATCGTCCTGAGAACTGCCAGCAGTCATGAATCCAAGGAAGTCCGAATGTCGGTGACCACATTCTTACTCACCTGCTGTGTGGAAACGAAAACGTTGAGATCTCAGAGTTTCTAATATGCTTTCTCTTATGATTCTCTCCGCGTCTCTGGCGTTATTGAACCGCTGTTTTCAGGATAAAAAAGGGGGGGGTATGATGCGATCGAGAATGAACGAGGGCGTAGTAACTGCATTATTGCTGCTAGTCCCAGGCATTCTCTTGGGACAAAGCTTTAACACGACAATCAGAGGAACCGTCACGGATCCAAGCGGAGCGGTCATTCCCGGAGCCGAACTGACGCTCAAGTCGGCGGACACCGATACGGTTGCAAGATTTACGGCGGGCGCACAAGGATTATACCAGTTTGGTAATTTGGCCCGAGGCACCTACGACTTGAGCGTGTCTGCCAAGGGATTTCGTGACTTCGTGCAGAAGGGAATTGTAGTGAATATCAATGAGACACGAACCGTCAACGTGAAGTTGGAGGTTGGAGCCTCGGAGCAAAGGATTGAGGTGACGGCGGAAGGTTCGCCTCTCAACCAGGTCGACGCCACGATTAAGCAGAGCATCAGTCCCACCACCATCGAACAGCTCCCCCTGGCGGTTTCGGGCAATTCTCGCTCTGCGGCCAATTTTATTACTCTTTCGCCAGGGGTGACCACGGGTGGAGGAAACAATCCGTTTGATGCTCGCATCAACGGAGGCATGGAGATGGGTGATGAAGCGGTCCTGGATGGCGTGACCATGCAGGAAGGACTGATGAGTCAAAGCGGCATGGTCGCCCTTGGCAATGATTTTCCAATGACGCCTGAGGCCGTAGAAGAAGTGAGTATCCTAACGTCGAATTACGAGCCGCAATACGGTTCAACGACTTCCGGTGTCATTACGGCCGTTACTAAGTCGGGCAAGAATGATTTTCACGGTGAAGTGCATGAGTTTCACCACAACAACGTGCTCAATGCTCGCCAATTTGGAGCGCCAACAAAACCCAAGGATCTTGAAAACGAATTTGGCGGTTCAGTCGGTGGACCGATCAAGCTTCCCGGGGCCTGGGGGGGATCAAGAAGAAGTTATTTCTTCTTCAACTACGATGCCTGGTACATTCGGGGGGGAACCAGGTTTCCCGTCACCAGTATTCCTTCGCTGCAGGAACGACAAGGCGATTTCAGGGATTGGGTTGATGCAGAAGGTAAACTGATTCCCGTCTATGACCCAGCCACCACCCCGATGCCGCTCCTGGACCGACGAATCTCCCCTTCTTGCGTGATCAATTTCTGGGATGCGATGGCAAGACTCCCAACGTGATCTGCCCGTCCGATCCACGATTGCAGAATTCTTTGGCCAGCCAATGGTTGCAGCATCTTCCGCCACCGAGCTTCTCAGGCCCCAGGAATAATTTCGTCTCACCGATTGCGATTTCCGACATCAGTGGTCTGGATACGGACCATCGGACTTCAATCGACATCAAGGTGGACCATTACCTTGGTGAGAAAGATCACTTCTCTGGAACCATTCATTACCACAACACGGTCTTTCGCAAGTCTTCGGTTCTGCCCGAAATTATCAGTGGAGATTCGTACCTCTTGCCGGATGGTGGCGAAATCGGACCCTGGACGAATCGGTTGAGCTGGGACCACACTTTTTCACCGACTCTGTTGAACAACCTGAACTACGGGATCATGATTATGAAAGGCAGCGAGGAGAGTGTTTCAGCTTCCTTTGCTGAGCAGTTACCTCAAATCCCGGGTGTTGCCAACCACCTGGCTCCACCCCGCATTGAACTTGAGGGCTTTGAACCCATGGGCAACAACGTCTTTCATTATGAAAGCCGTCCGACCAATGTCGTCAACGACCTGATCACCTGGGTACGCGGAAGGCACACCTTCAAGTTTGGCGGTGAAATGCGCTGGCTGCAAAACAATTTCAGAGACAACAACAATGGCCCCGGGACCTTCCGCTTCGCCAGCCAGACCACGGGTCTGTTGGGACTGTTCAGCGGCAATCCTGTTGCGAGTTTCCTGCTGGAGCAAGTTGATAACGCGGACGCGGGATTCGTCACGATAGACGCTCTCTACATGCGTGCCAAACAATGGAAAAGCTGAGTCTCACGTACGGAGTGCGGTGGGACGTAGCGCTTCCTCCGGTGGAAAAGTGGAATAATCTGTCTCTCTTTGACGCATCAGGAGCGAATCCCGGTGCCAACAACCGGCCTGGTCGGATGGCCTTTGCCGGTTCGGGGTCCTTACTGACCGGCCAGCCGTGGGGCCCGGCTGCGTTGGGACCGCGACACCCCGAAAAGAGCTGGTACAAGGGCATCGCCCCCCGTCTTGGTATTGCCTACTCAATCAACGATAAGACCGTTGTTCGTACAGGTTATGGGATCTTCTACAGTCAAGCCTTCATCCCGGGTTGGGGGGGCGGTTCATCGCTGGACGGATTCAACGCTAATCCGGCCTTTGGCAGTTCCAATGGCGGGCTGACAGCCGCATTTATTCTCAGCCAGGGGTTCCCTCAGGATTTCAACCGGCCACCCTTTATTGACTCAACTTTCCTCACCGGTCAGGACGGCACGCTTTACCGGCCTCTGGATGCAAACCGACTGCCCTACTCTCAACAGTGGAACTTGACGGTC
>QHZQ01000424.1:0-4560 GCA_003224725.1 Acidobacteriota bacterium
GGTCCGATTTCACAACCAAGCCATCGTCTACTTTTTAGCTCAGCAACCATGTAGGTAGTACCTGATCCACCGAAAGGATCGAAGATAAGATCACCCTCGTTTGACGCCATCTCGACAATCCGGTCTACGAGCTTCAGTGATAATTCGTTCGCTCCATTTCTCCTTTTGTACTTTGCGTGTCTCACAGGCGGGATATCAGTCCATATGTCACTCAGATTGACGCCCAACGGATTCATCTTATCCTTGTACCCACCATAGTCTTTCAGATCGCCGTAGCAGTGAGGACACACTTGCATTGGCAATCGATCAGGATGAAAGACGTTCGGTTTATCCCCCTTTACGTAGTAGAGCAACGCATAATGTGAGGGATATAACCGTCCATGTATAGGAAGGCTATATTTGATATCGACGCTGATCCAGTGACGGAAATTTAGCCGTCCATCAAGAAAGCTAGATAGTGCGACATTCCATCTTGGAAGGTTCCAAAGAAATAGCGATCCGCCGTGCTTTAGAACGCGGATACACTCCTGAATCCATTGTTGACACCAATGAATATAGCGTTCCGATTTCAGGTTATCATCTATGTTAGAGGGATATAACTTTTTTAAATTGAACGGTGGATCGGCAAACACAAGATCGACTGATTCACTCGCCATAGTCTTCAAAATCTCCTGGCAATCACCCCGGTAAAGCTTGCCTTGCGTTGTTGTGAAAGCTACAGAACACGTTCTTTGATTCTGTTGCTCGATTTTTTCCTCCGAACCGATAATTTTCGCTATGTCCTTGGCGCGCTTCTGAATCGAGCCTATGACACTAGAATCCAATCTCCCCATTCCGAGCGTCAATTCCAATTCCGCTAGACCAGAAGCCTCGAGCAATAATTTCAAGTCCGTACCCGAAGGCAAGATATTATTGTCGTTGTAGTACCTGAGTTTGCGCACCGACACACCGGATTTTTTCGCAAACTTAGATAGACCCTCACCGTCCCGCCCGTTTACGCCCAACAGTTTGAACAGCTGATCTGGCTGATTCATCGACATTCTCCCGAGTCACGCACTCGCAGTCAAAATAAGACCTGATCTGTAGACTAGACCATTAGCGTCAAGAGTTATAAAAGAGACCGCGCAGGAATGCGAGGCCCGGTCGATGACTCCAGAAAAAGCATTTGGCCAAGTTTTACGAGATCTCCGCACAAAAAGGAATCTTTCTCAAGAGAAGCTCGCCCTGGAGGGCGGTTTGGATCGGACATTCATTTCTTTGCTCGAGCGCGGATTAAGGCAACCATCTCTCATAACAATCTTCCAAATCTCAAAGGTCCTAAACCTTTCACCGGACGAGATCATAAGGAAAGTTGTCGAGAAAATGAACACACGCTAAGAAGATGCTTATTTTTTCTCGCCAAGAAGTTCCACTTGCAGTCGAAACCGTCTCGGAAATTACAACCGTAATAACTGGCGCACTGAAGAAAATCACGACAACCGGCGACGAGTTCATTGTTAACGACACGGTTTGGTACAGAAGAAAAAGGAAAGGCGGAGTATCATCATGTGTCCTGAATGCGGCGGGTTTTCTATCAAAGACTTTTCAAAAGAACCTTGAACAGTTTGACAGTTGGAATGGAGAGACGACATTAGAAGATCAAAGCTTCGATGGGTACGGACTAGTGAAAATACTGGGCTCCTGTTTCGGAATAACCGAGGAGGAACTGAGTCATGTCGTTAAGGAATATATCAAGCTAACAAATAGACCACTGCATTCGTTCTTGAAATACTTCAACGTATTTCATGGCATGTATGTGACAAGACGGAGTTTTTCGTTAGACACCATTCCCGTTGAACTTCACCGCTATTTTATGGAAGTAGAACCTTCCGAATTCATTAGGGTCGGAGTCGAGTTTGAAACTGGAAATATCGGAAGCTCATTTCGATCACTAATGAAACTTAACATTCTTTTCGCAAGGAACCTGATTGATTTAGGCGTATTTATTACGTCTAATGACAAGGAAAATTGTGCCGCAAGGATTTGGCCAGCCAGTAATCGCAATGGTAGTTTTACCGAGCTGGATAAGCGAAACTACTTCGACAACGTATATCTGCCGCTGTTAGAGTTTGGGTTTGCTCCTGACGCATTTTCGAAAGACGCTCCTTACCTTCACGAGAAGGGATACGTTTTTAAGCCAAAGCCAACTAAGCGGGTCATTGAGTACAAAGGAACGAGCTACAGAATCTTCGCGGCGGGAAACAAGGATAATGTTTTACTGCCAGAACATGACGAATATTCTGAAAGTGCCGGTGGCATAAAAGAAGGCGAAGTCAAAGAGCCAACCCTGCCTTTTTTGAAAAGTTCCGACGTGCGATCCGAAAATCAACTCCGCCGGCGATCCCGGGCAAGGAAACTGAAAAGCTAGTGAGTTCAAGGAGGATTTTTGACGGAAAGCATAGCAATCGTATGCCTCAGACACGACACCGAGAAACATTCCGGGAGATTGTACAGAAATTATGGGTCACAACGGGGTCGCGTCTTTTTACCTTTTGACATTTCTTATGCGATCTAGACGCTCCCTAATCCAAACGCTTTGTTTTACTTAAGTGTGCCCATCATTTCCCGGTACAGCCGCCGTATGGCGACCTCTCTTTGGGATTTGTATCCCTGCATCTGTTCGTACTGGGGAAATCTAATTGCGGCGGCGGCCTGATCTTCAGTGGCGCCGCGAGCAATTTCTTTTTGCACGGCGTCGCGCAAATCGACCAGCATCTGATGAAACCGATGAAGCCCTTGGCGTGTTAAAAGACATCGCTAACAAACAGACGGGGAGTGCAAAAATATCAAACAAGCAAAACCTGACACTTTCCGCGACCTAGGTTGGCTCTTCAGTCGTTGAGGACCGCTAGGTCGAGCTGGCGAAGGCGCTCAGGGTCGGCGACCACGTCGATCTGGACGATCTTACCGCGCGTGATCGTGAAGCTGAGTGCTCTAAACAGCCGTCCACGCGGAGCCATGACGACTCCCACGGCTCCGTTCACGAGCGCCGGTCGTGCGAACCGGGCAGCCCGCGAGAAGGCGAGCGCCCCCTTCGCCCAATTCCGCGCACCGCGGACCTCCCTCAGTGCGCCCGGAGGGGACATTAAAGGGGACAGGCTACTTTTCCCTGTGTCGTGGCCGTGGTTTCGAGGAGGGTCAGGCGTTTTACTCTTGCTGTTTGGCAGGCACATATGTGAGATGAGCTAGATAGGCGAAGTTCAGGTAAAAGCGGGGTCATGGTTGTCTCCGTCACGTTCGGATCTGCTACTAACAAAATAATTCCCGACGATTCTCTGGCAGAAGGGACTATTTACATGCTCAACAACGTACCCAAGACTACCTCGAACTTACCTAACGCTCCCATGCTCTCCGCCGATTGAGTGCGAAAAGCTTGGCAAAGGGGGTACTCTGGGTCGACCCACGAGGAGATCGTCATTTCTAGGGCATTTGTGGAAGCCGTTTTTCCGCGCACCGGACGATAATCAAGCAATTCAGGGGGGACAGTATACGGCAATTGACAAATAGCATGAGACGGAGGCAAACTCTGGCGCTCTCATCACGTGAGTTCCATAGGAAATCGGTCGTTCCAATTGTTCAAAACGTTCCAACCGTTCCAATTGTTGAGTATGTGCCCGGAGGTAAATAATTCTCTCCCTGAACTCTGGCGAACCAGCGGGAGCGTTCGAGATTTTGCGCAACTGTAGCGAGGCGTGCGCCGGATGGATGTTTTTCTTCTCCGCTGATGACAGAAGCGCAGCTGCTGGATGTTGCAGCCGCTTCGCGAACTAACACTTGAACTAACACTCATCCGCGGTATCACAAAATACTTCGATGGCTCCTCTGCTCGTGGGCAGTTTGGTTAGAATTTTCGATTCTACCCCGGGGTTCCCCCAAGTGCAGGATCTCTGCCCACCGCTCCGGCGAGATCGATGTCACGACCTCGACGATCCTGGGGTCGAAGCGTTTTCCAGCCTCTTGACGCACGAACACGAGTGCCTCCGAGATCGGCAGGGCACCTTCGTGTGCATCGTCACGGGTTTTGGTGTCGAGTGCGTCCACCACAGCGAAGATGCGAGCCGCTAGTGGAATCTCCTCGCCGCGCAGGCCCTGCGGGAATCCACTCCCATCGTAGCGCTCATGGTGACCGCCCACTACATCTAAAGCCGGTGTAAGAAGGGGAACTGTCTCCAGGATCTCCACTCCCCAGGTAGGGTGCTGCTCCAGCATACGGCGCTCATCAGGGGTCAGGGGACCAGCCTTGCGCAGTGGTCGATCAGGGACGCGGATCTCACCAATGTCATGTAGCAGCGTCCCCAGTTCAAGAGCCTCCCGCTGTGTCGGAAGAGATTTTCAGGCGATCCGCTAAGACCAGTGCCGCAGAGGCTAGCCCCGAAAGCGACCCTGGTCTTCCGCTCCTTGCCTCCAATGCCCGAACCAGGACGTCGATCGTGCTTCGATGAGAGACATGAAGACGTTCGATCATGAGATGCAATACGTTCCCCAGCATGCCGATTTCGTCCCGGGCAGAGATTCGAACCC
>QHZQ01000424.1:4603-8729 GCA_003224725.1 Acidobacteriota bacterium
CCAGCCACAAGTGCCAGCAGCGCGCCAGCCAGAGAGTGAAAATAGAGTCTCCGCGTTACTTCCGCTAGCTCTGCGATATAGAGGTCGGCCCGGAAATCGACATCGAGAGCCGCCACGGTTAGGCCTTTCCCATTACGTATCGGGGCAAACGCCGTAATCCAGGTGCCGTGTTCATTGTGATAGATGCCTGTGAAGGCTGCGGTTCCCTCAGCAAGGACGCGCTCCAGTACGGGCTGGATTTCCGGGACAAGTCTGTAATCCTTGCCAACTGGTTCCTGTCCATGACTGATGACAGCGAAGCGGGCCATCTCTCCCTGAACGTGCGACAGAGTATAAACAGGATCTCCCAAACGGTTTGTCTCCTGGATTTGCTTGAGTTGCGAGCGGACGGTTTCGTACTGAGCGGTGTCATTCCTACCTTCACTCACAACCTTCTCATGAAGGTCGCCGTTTACCAATAGCGCGCCTGTTCGAGCGATGTTTAGGAGGAGTTCCTCGCTTCTATACTGAAGAAAACCGCTGATGAAAATCCCGATAGCCGTTAGCAATAGAAAACTTGCGCCGAGGCGCCATCCTAGCCGGCGCCAAAAGGGGAGGCGAGCCCGTATGCTTCTCTCTGCGTCTCCACTTTCCATGTTAACCTCTCCGCGTCTCGCCCACTGCCAGTTCTGAGACATCCCTCTCAAAGAACAACTCTACAGTCCAGTCCAAAAGCACGCGAAGCCGCGCTGCCACCGTGGGGAGCTTCAGCATATAGATCGTTTTCCAAAGGAACCAGGCAAGGAAACCGGTTAATTTTAGTCCCTGGAGGTCAGCCACCGCCATGTGCCGGCAAAGAGGCACCATCTCTCCCAGCACGCGGAAATTAAAGGCCTTCTTTTCGCGGCCAGTAAATTCCGCTTCCAACACCGCGGCAAGTGCCCGTGCTTGACGGATGGCCACCTGGGCCGTTGCAACATAGGGCGCTCCGGTGTGAGGATCGGTCTGGGCTGCATTGTCCCCCAGGGCGTAGACGCCGCGTGTCCCCTGTACCTCGAAAAACTCGTTTACTAGAAGTCTGCCATCCTTGGTCTTGGGAAGGGATAGCTCAACCACCACAGGGCTCACCCGATTGCCAGCCGTCCAAATGACTGAGTGGCTAGGGATGATGCGCCCATCTTGCAGCTTTAGTCCGTCTGCTGACACTTCGGCCGCCCGTGCTGTCTCCAATTCGATCCCTCGTCGTAAGAGCTGCTCCTTTGTGTAAGCAGCCAAATTGGTTGCGGTCTGCGGCAGGATGGCGCTGCCGACAAGAACGAGACGGATGCTATTTTTTGGGATCGATGGATAGTGGCGAAGGAGAATCCCTCGCGTCAATTCCTCTAGGGCAGCCATTAATTCCGTGCCTGCGTGTCCGGCGCCGACCACGACAAACGTGAGCAAGCGCTGTTGCGCCCAGGGATCCTCTACCAGGGCGGCCGCCTCGAAGAGATCGATGACATGGTCTCGAATCCGAACCGCATCGCCCACCCCTTTGAACGTCAGCGCATGCTCCATCGCCCCAGGAATAATTGCCACATTAGGGGTAGCGCCCAGCGCCAGGACCAGGAGATCGTACTGCACTTCCTGGCGAACGGGTGAGCGACGGTGACAAGCAATCAGCCGACGCCGCTCGAGGTCGATCGTTTCAACTGTCATCTCTCCGAATTCGATGCGCCACTCGCCACACAGGGGACGGATCGGGTAGAGAATGTGACGGGTCTCGACAGCCCCGGTTGCAGCCTCAGCCAACATCGGAGTAAAGAGGAAAAAGTTCTGCTCGCTCACCAGCGTAATCTGGACTGGCAGAACACCGGCGCACCGCTTCGCCAGCTCCAGCGCGGTCGTGACGCCCGCAAACCCGCCGCCCAGAATGACAATGCGCGGCGCCAGCGAGGTAGATCGCCGGGCAAGCACGCGTCCGGCTGCCGGACGATAAACGATCTCCTGTGGTGTCCTCACAGAGCCCTCCTCGCAGTCACAGTTTTAGGCACAGATTGGATCGCTTCCATCACCTCCGCGTCCGCTACGACTCGGCTTTCACGCGTCGATGAGAGGACGGCTTTTTTTCACACTTTGCCAGCATAGTGCTTCATGATGGTGTCGAGCAGCGTGATCGTGGCCGGTTTCATACGCTGAAACGAGTTGCGCCCGATAATGGAGCCAAAACCGCCGCCGTCGCGAATGGCATGGATAGACCAGAGACATAATTCTTTACCGCTCAAGAAACGGCGGCTGCGGCTCGTAATCATAGCGGACCAACTGCCATCGGCCTTGGCGGCGCGCAAACATCCAAAAATCCCGGTAGTAGTGGTCGTTACCCCAGCCGTGAAATCTCTGATTGATCTCCACAACGGCCGAGCTATTGACGATATAGATTCGATGAATCCAGTCATCAAATTGGACGCGTCCAATTTTGGGATCCCGAAAGGCCCCTAATGCCTCGTTCCGGATGCCCTCATAATTAATCATTACATTGGGATCATTCCATGTCCGTTGGGTCGCGTCCGGGGCATAGGCCGACATGATGTGATCCACGTCCTTACGCGCCCAACCCTCTCCTACCGTCCGGATGAGCTGAATAATGCTCGCTTCGTCACTGTTCCGAGAAACGTACTGGCTAACAGGGACTCCAGGTCCGTGATCCGCCGATCCTACACTCACCCCAATAAAGGTCACAATGAAAAAACCTGTCAGCACCTCAGTTATAGGAATGCCCCACATCGCTGAGCTCCTTTTTTGATCGTAACAGGAAAGGTTTACTTCCTATTTATCGCGCCTACGGCTATGAAGAGGATGATGGTGCAGGAGTCCAAAGCGACCACCGGGCCACAACCTTCAGCATACAATAGGATGCCTTAAGGCTCCCTAAAAAATTTCCCGATACCTTGGATTTTCCTCCTGTGCGCGGACGGTAGCTTACGGGGACCTCGAGAATCTTACATCCTAGCTTGGAGGCCTTGATGATCATTTCGCTGGGCCAGCCGTAGGTTCTCTCTTCCATGTCGAGACGCTCTAAAATCTCACGGCGGACGGCGCGGAAAGGTCCCATATCAGTAGGCCAAACATGGGAGGCCACGCCGATCAGCCCCGCGACAAGTCGGTTCCCTAAGCGCGCGTGAAGGGGAACAGCCTGGACATCCTCGGCCCTTAGAGTCCGGCTTCCCAGAACGAGATCGGCCTCTCCTTGGATGATGGGCGCCGTGAGCTTAGAAATCTCAACCGGAGAGAAGCTCTCATCTCCATCCATGAAGACAAGGATCTCTCCTTGCGTCGCCTTAAATCCAGCCCAGCACGCAGCCCCGTATCCCCTGAAGTTTTCGCTTACCACTCGCGCTCCACAGTGCCGTGCAACAGCGGCTGTCCTATCAGTGCTTCCATTGTCAACGACAATGATCTCATTTACAGCTTCTTCAGGAATGGCGGCCAGAAGTCCGGGCAGAGATTCTTCTTCGTTGAGCGCTGGAATGATGACCGAAACTTTCATGCGAATGATCAGTATTTAGGAGTCAGTAGCTGGATGTTTGGATGTAAGGTGTTAACTGGAACCGACTCATGGTCACTGAAGCTCCTATCCATGACGCAGCGTGAGCTTGCCTATGACAGGATTTCCCATGCAACGGTCGATGCGTACCTCAGCGCGGATCTCACCCTTCTCCAAACGGCCATCGCCGCTAAGGGTTCCTTGGCAGCGGGCAGTCTTGATAGGCAGCGAGACTTCGACGCGGTCTCCTTGTACAGTCCCTTGAGCTTCTCCTCTTCCTGCACCATCAAGAAACCAGGTGAACAAGAGTTGTGTTCCTTTCTGCACTAAAACTGCTCTGACTTTCCCTGAAAATAGAGGGCTTTCGTAGAGTCCATACCATGTGCCAGAGAAAGGTCCAGCAGAGGCAGCGGCAGGGCTGGCCGAAGAATTAAAAGCGTAGAGCTTACCATCCATGGAGCCCACATAAAGAGTGCCGTCTGCTGCAAGGGCTGGAGAAGAGATCAGCGTGCCTTTCGTGGAAAATTTCCACAGCGCAGCACCTTGCTCTCCAGCTTGAGGTGGCCGCACCGCGTGGAATGTCCCGCGTTCGTCACCGATGTAGACCGTACCATCATTTGTAAG
>QHZQ01000014.1:0-489 GCA_003224725.1 Acidobacteriota bacterium
CATAATCGCGATAACGGTAAGCGACAGGACGAGCGTGGTCGGCGCTCAGTTTGCCGCCTTCGGAATCGGCGTAGCCGGCCACATCCAGCCAGTACCGCCCCCAACGCTCCCCATAGCGGGGCGAGGCAAGCAGTCGGTCGATCAGCTTCTCGTAGGCATTGGGATCCGGGTCCTTTAGAAACGCCTGAACCTCGCCGGGCTCTGGCGGTAATCCAGTCAGATCGAAGCAAGCCCGTCGTATCAACGTCAGACGATCGGCTTCGGGAGAGAGGGTGAGTCCCTTCTCTTCAAGCTTAATCAGGACGAAGGCATCTATCGGATTTCGAACGCGCGCGGCATGGCTTACTGACGGGACCGTCACCGGGCGAGGCGACTGAAACGCCCAGAAGTGGCGATCCTTGTCGGATACCAGCGAATCAGGTTCGGTTCCTGCGACATCGGACAATACATTTCCTTCAGGTGCGCCCTGTGCAATCCATCGAGCCAGCC
>QHZQ01000014.1:626-3391 GCA_003224725.1 Acidobacteriota bacterium
TCGGGTGTGAAGATCCAGTCCTCCTTCTTGACGCCGCAACCCGTGGCAAACAGTGCAGCGCAGAAGTATGATAGGGATGATGTCGTGTTGAGTTAACTCGGCTGTGCTCATTACATCGGCGCTCTGGGAAACCGATGGCGCACCTGCCTCGATCCAGGCGCGGATCGTGCCTACTTGCTCTTCGGAAAGACGAATTTTCCCAGCCGGTGGCATTAGCCTTTCACTGACCATCTTGTAAAGACGACTTTCACCGGACTTTCCAGCGATCACCACAGGGCCCGACTCGCTCCCTTTCATGACCCCCTCGAAAGTGCTGAGGTTCATCTCCTTGATTTTGGTTTCTGTCCCATGGCATTGCACACAATTTGCTTTGAGGATGGGAAGCACATCCGTCTCAAACTGAACCTTCCTGGCAGGAGCTGAACCCCGACCAGGCTTGTTTTCAACCGACGCGACGGTCCTGGTGCCTGATTGGCTGGGCCCGACAGAAAGGACTGTTGCCATCAGCGTCACCAGCAAGGCACGCCAAATTCGAAGGGCTATATCGTCTAACATGACAACACCAAGGAACGATTGATTGACCTACAACGTCCCCCTCGGGACTTTTTGTTCCTGTGAGAACCAGTAATCGGCTTGTTTTGCCAGCCTTCTATCGGTGGTTTATCCGCTGAAATTACGGATGCAGACCCACATCCTCATCTTAAGAGATGTACCAAAGCAAGGGAGCTAAGTCAAGTGATAAAAGCCTTTTCCTCGGCTCTCCCACCCTAGAGGGGCTGCTGTTGGGTGAGACAGTGCATAGCACCAAGCCCCCAAACCAGGTCCAAACTGTGAATTCCAATCACTTCTCGTCGCGGGAAAAGCTGAGCCAGGATAGAAAGGGCAACCCGATCTCTGGAATCGTTGAAAGTAGGGACTAACACGACCTTGTTGGCGATATAAAAATTTGCATAGCTAGCAGGCAATCGCCGGCCATTAAAATGAACCGGGTTGGGCATGGGCAAAGGAACAATCTCCAGAGGCTTTCCGTCCTGATCGCTCATGGATTGAACTAGCTCCATGTTTTCTTTTAAATTTGAATAGTTGGCATCCTCAGCCTTGTCTTCGGCAACGACCACAAGGGTGTTGGCATTGACGAACCGGGCTAAATCGTCCACGTGCCCGTGGGTATCGTCGCCCGCAATCCCCTTGCGCAGCCATAGAACCTTACGGATGCCAAGGTACCTCCCAAAGGCCTCTTCCAAGTCAGACCGGGATAGCCTGGGATTGCGCTGTTGAACAGCACTGAGTAAACACTCTTCGGTTGTGACCAATGTTCCTTTGCCGTTGACCTCGATACTGCCGCCTTCCAGCACAATAGGCTGGCGAATCCTTCCAAGGCTGGCGTGGGGTTCCCATTGCGCGAGCTTGAGCGCTTTGGCAATCTTACTCGGAATGGAGTTGTCCTTCTTCCAATTAGAGTATTTTGCCCAGGCAGTGAATTTCCAATTAGTGGTGGCAATTTCAGACACCCCGTCTCCTTGCTTCCTCACAAAAATAGGTCCGTAGTCCCTGATCCAGACACGATTTGTCGGAAAACGAAAAAAGCAAATCCGGCTCAAGTCGATGACTGCACGAGAAAGCATCCGCTTCACGCGGTTTTCCATTTCCCGGTCCTCTACCAGGATACAAACCCGTTCACTCTGATGGAGGTGACGGACGATTTCCACATAAACCCATGGAACGGGCGCGAACTTACCCGGCCAATCCTCTCTGTTATGGGGCCAGGAAATCCAGGTGGCTTGATGGGGCTCCCATTCAGCCGGCATTCTAAAGCCTTCGGGAGTTTCAGGGGTTGGCAACGGGGCCTTCTCGCGGAGACAGATTTTACCCAGGGAGACTTTGGGCCGAATTCAAATCTTGGACACCTTTCAAAAGATCAGTCGATGAGCCGATGGACTATCCTGTCATAACTATCAATGCGGCGGTCTCGCAAGAAGGGCCAGTGTCGTCGAATATCCTCAAGATGAGAAAGGTCACATTCGACGACCAGCAGCTCTTCGCTTTTCTGTGAGGCCTCCTTCAGGATAACGCCAAAAGGGTCGCAGACGAATGACCCTCCCCAGAACTGAAGTCCTCCCTCCGGCGGTCCTTCGTGTCCTACGCGATTGACCACAGCCACATAGACACCGTTAGCAATGGCATGAGCTCGTTGGATAGTTTTCCAAGCGTCATAGTGCACCAAACCATATTGAGCCTTTTCTGCAGGATGCCAGCCAATGGCTGTCGGGTAAAAGAGGATCTTTGCCCCGTGGAGTGCCGTCAATCGTGCTGCTTCTGGATACCACTGATCCCAGCAAACCAGGACTCCAATGCGACCGAACGAAGTATCAAAGGCTCGGTACCCCTGGTCGCCAGGAGTGAAGTAAAACTTTTCATAATACAGAGGGTCATCGGGAATATGCATTTTTCGGTAGGTTCCCAGCAGAGTGCCATCGGTGTCCATCACAACCGAGGTATTGTGATAAACGCCGGCATCGCGTCGTTCAAAGAGTGAAGCAATAATAACGATCTTCTTTCTTTGGGCGACATCGGACAAAGCCCTGGTACTGGATCCGGGAATTGGCTCGGCCAAGTCGAACAGCTCCGGATCCTCCTTCTGACAGAAATATTGAGACCGAAAGAGTTCCTGCAAGCAGACGATCTGGGCTCCACGGGTTGCAGCCTCCTGAATGAGCGAGATGGCCTTTTCCAGATTTTCCTCAACCCTAAGCCCACAAGACATC
>QHZQ01000014.1:3418-26369 GCA_003224725.1 Acidobacteriota bacterium
TTGTCAAGCATTCAGTTAACTCGAAGGCACATGCAGATTGGATTACCGCTCGTCGATATCAGCATTGGTGGTGAACCGACGCCGACGGTAAGCATTATCTTAAAGTAAATTCCAATTTTCGTTGCTGGAATTTTACATTTCGGGATCGGTTGGGCTCCAACCGCTTAAATCTTGTGAAAATAAATCTCACTCTGGGCGAGATGGGTTTATCCCGCAAAGGGCTTCAAAGCTCAGTTTCAAAGTTCGAACAGTTTCAGCGAAATTCTCATTGTGCTAACCACTGAAACACGCCATCCCTGGGGAGTGAATCGGTTCGGGGATCTCAGATCGCTCTATTGTTTGAGACTTATAGCTCTTCCAGAGGGTTGGTTTCGTCGATGAAGGTCGTCGTCACTGGAACAGTTTTAGGGGTTGGTGGATGCTCAGAGTTGGCTTTCATTGGCGGGTTCCCATCGGGTTGCTTGGTTGGGAGAGGTGCCGTGTCCTCTGGCAAAGCGGCTTCGCCTTCCCATTGGTCGCGGTTAGCCTCATCTAACAGTCGTAATCCTTCCAGAAGCAGGTTGGTATTACTGTTATTTATGACGACATCGAAGGCGACGGGGGAGGGCCTATATTCAAAACTGCCGCCTTTTACGGCCACCAGAGCATACACGGCAGGCTCAGCGACTTTGTCTTGATAGGTGGCATTAACGATTCTGCCGGAATTAAAAAAAATGGTTCCGGGGTTTGGATCCGAGTTAACGATCAACTTTCCACATTTTTGGGCATTGTCCAAGACTTGGATAACATCAAGCAGCCCGATTTCAGACAGATCTCCCTTTAAGGCCACATATGCTTCACTTCCTGCGTTTGGAGTACCTGCCTGGTCTGCAGACAAGCTGGCGGCTGGAGCTCTTTTCGCACTGGAAAGTAACGGGTTCAACCTCTGTGCTTCTCGCAGGTATCTGTTGGCTTGTTCCTTTTGGTCCTGTGACTGAAGGATCTTGGCAATCTCTAAACACTCCTGAGCTGCCTTTTTGGGCATCTTTCGGTCAACGTAAATCGCTTTGAGTTTCTGACGAAGCTTAATCTCCTGCGGATGTGTTTTCAGGATCTGCTCCAATCGTCGAATGGCACTGACCTGCTGACCAAATTTTTCCAGGAGCTCTATGTCAATGATGAAATTCTCCACATCCTCATCCGTGACAAGAGAGACCTTTTGATCAAAATTAGAGTCCACCGACGCGTTGGCGTACTCCTCATCAGCCTCATCCTCAATGTTCTGTTCTGCAGCAGGACCAGGTGTCGCAGGAGGGAGGGTTCGAATTCCGCCAAATGAAAGCTTCTCAATGAACTGATACTTCTTGCGGTAATCTTCGTTATAAGGTTCCAAATCGACCAATTGCTTCGCTAAATCGAGGGCACGAGAGTATTCGCATTTAGCCACATAAGCATCTGCATGAGAGAGGAGAGTAATAGCTAGTTGGTCGAATTGAAACGACGAGCTATAAAAGGCTTCCAAAAGTCGATAAGCCTCCAAGTTTTGCGGGTCCAGTTTCAAGACCTCTTCAAGCAATTCGACACACTTCTTGCGGGCCTCCTTATTATCTTTTATCTCTCGATAAAGGTTCTCGATGTAGCCCACGGCACGATCAGTTCTCCTGTGGACGATCAGGATTTCCACAAAGGGTAAGGTTTCCGGAAGGAAATCCTTGTTAGAGTTTACGAGTTTCTCGTAAACTCCCTCGGCCTCATCGATTCTTCCTGCCTTGACGTAAAGTTTGGCCAGATAGGGCAGCAAGTTAGGCTGAGCTGGATCTTGCGCCAGCACAAATTGGATGACCTCAATGGCTTTCTGAACCTTCCCTTGCTTTTCATGGACTTCAGCAATTCGAAGGTGCGTGTTTCTGTCTTTGGGATCGATGACCCTAATTTTCTCCAGGGAAGCGAGTGCGTCCTCAAAACGATCCTCGCGCAAAAAATCTCGTGCGATCTCAGAGAACATCTCGACGGCTTTGTCTTTCATCCCCTTTTCGTTTAGAAAAAGGGCCAGTTTGATTCGCTGATTCTTGTTGGAGGGATCGAGCGAAACCAGCTTTTCCAAGCATTCAATCACTTTATAGGTATTACCTTCTCCTTCGTAGATGGTGCAAAGTTCTGAAATCAGATTAAAGATTTCGTTCTTCGCTCCATTCTTAGAAAAGATTTCCAATAACTTCTCTCGAGCCAGAATATTCCGGGGCAAGGCGCTTATGATCTTACGATAGACCGCCGCAGCTCCAGCCTGATCTCCTTGACTGGAATAGTCGGCCGCTACCTTGAACAGATGGCGGCTGGCTCTTTGGAGATCTTGTTTGGAAATATAAAGGTCTGCGATGAGACTATGTACAGCAGTGTTATGAAAGTTGTCTGACAAAATCTCTTGGTAGAGACCAATGGCCTCATTGACTTTCCCATAGGATATAAGCTTCTCCGCCTGTCTTAATAACTTGGGTACATTCATGAATTTGATCGATCTATCCGAGAGAAAATATCCTCAAGTTTGAAGTCGAAGCATTTGAAAGGAGGCAAAGTTCCTCAAAAGACTGGCTCTCACGCGATATTGAGGCCTTAACCTCTTAGGCCGGCGGCACCGTTTGGCATAAGAACCAATTTTTTTTTAACTTCCCTGAGGGAGAAAGAAGAAGTTGATTAGGTTGTCCCTCGGTCTTTGGGGAGGGATTCAAGCTGATTTTGGAAGCGACTACCATTTCAGCCTCTGAATTGGGAAAAACTCCCTTGCTTGATCCCGTTTCCAAATTACTTATCGTTTTGTGGACCTAAAACCTTGAAGCCAATAGTAAATTTTGTGGAGAATTTTATAAAAGGCGAGAGAGGGGATCGCGCAACGCAAATAGGTAGGAAACTTTAACGCCATTCAGATACAAGCATAACCAGAGGAAAGTCTCATCTTTATTCACTGGATCATTTGAGTTACTTGGGCGGCATTTTCTCGCCCCTTTTCTCACGTTGATCACGCAATACTGCCTTGCGGCTTAATTTGATCTTTTGGCCATCAATACCGATCACTTTTACCAAGAGCTGATCGCCTTCCTTTAGTTCATCCTTGATATCTCGGATGCGATGTTCGGCAACTTCGCTGATGTGAAGAAGTCCGTCGGTACCGGGAAAAATCTCAACGAAGGCTCCGAAATCGGCCAAGCGCACTACCTTTCCTAAGTAAGTCTTTCCCATCTCGGCCTCTGCCGTAATTTCTTTGATCATCTGTATAGCCCTGTTGGCCGAAGATTCATCAGTGGCTGCCACGTTCACTTTCCCATCATCAGAGACGTCAATTTTCACGCCCGTTTGCTCAATGATGGAACGAATTACTTTACCGCCAGGGCCAATGACATCTCTAATCTTATCTTGGCTAATTTTAAGAGAGTAAATCCGAGGAGCATATCGTGAAGTCTTTTCCCGAGAGGCTGGCAATGTCTGCGCCATCTTTTCCAGGATAAAAAGGCGGCCTCGCAGGGCTTGCTCAAGAGCCTGGCTCATGATCTCGGTGGTAATTCCTCCGATCTTAATATCCATCTGTAGGGCAGTAATTCCGTCCTTTGTGCCCGCGACTTTGAAATCCATATCACCGTAATGGTCTTCGGCCCCTGCAATATCGCTCAGGATGGCGTACTTATCTCCCTCTTTAACCAAACCCATGGCGACGCCTGCCACGGGGGCTTTGATTGGGACTCCGGCGTCCATCAAGGATAATACTCCGCCGCAAACACTGGCCATCGAAGAAGAGCCATTCGATTCCAAGATGTCAGAGACGATACGAATGGTGTAAGGGAATTTATCCTCAGGAGGGATAATCGGCAAAATAGCTCGTTCGGCCAAGGCACCATGCCCTACCTCGCGCCGTCCAGGTCCTCTCAAAAAAGCAACTTCTCCCACGCTGAAGGGGGGAAAGTTGTAATGGAGCATAAATCTCTTGGAAGACTCACCTTCCATAATATCAATTTTTTGCACATCTTCAGACGTTCCCAAAGTGGCAATCACTAGAGCTTGAGTTTCTCCTCGAGTGAAGAGAGCCGAGCCATGTGTTCTTGGTAACAGCCCGACCTGGCAACTGATCGGTCTGATTTCATCAAAAGCTCGTCCATCGGGTCTCCGCCTTTTGTTCAGGATGTCATCGCGAAAGATTTGTTCTTTTAAAAGGTCAAATGTCTTGGCGACCTCTTGGCGTAAAGTTTCCGGCTCTTCCGGATAAGAAGCAACCAGTTCCTCCTTAAGAAGATCCTCTTTTTCATAACTAACCGATTTACTGTGTATTCGAGTGTTCAATGCGTCCTGCAAATGATCTCCAATTTTTTCCGAGATCTCCTTATAAAGCGATGCGTTTAGGTTGGGAGCCTGCACCGGGCGCTTTTCAATATTCAATTTAGCCGCTAGTTCCTTTTGCAGACTTATTATTTTCTTAATCTCTGCGTGGCCGAAAGCCAGAGCCTCCACCACAGTTTTCTCAGAGACTTCTTGAGCACCTGCTTCCACCATAACAATGGCCTCTTCACTGCCTGCCACAATCAGGTTAAGGCGGCTCGTCTTTAGCTCAGAACTGGAGGGATTCATCACTAATTGACCATTAACCAAACCCACTCGCACGCCCGCGATAGGAGTGTAAAAGGGGACGTTGGAAAGAATCAGGGCCGTAGAGGCCCCCGTGATACCCATGGTGTCCGGGTCGTTCTCGTTATCAGCCGAGAGAACCAAAGCTATAATCTGGGTGTCGCAGAAGTAGCCTTGCGGGAAAAGCGGCCGAATGGGCCGGTCAATCAAACGGCTCGTTAAGACTTCCTTCTCGCTGGGTCTACCTTCACGCTTGAAAAAACCTCCAGGAATTCTTCCGGCTGCGTAGTAGTTTTCCCGATAATCTACTGTCAAAGGGAAGAAATCGGCCGCCTCGCGAGGTTTCTTGTTAGAACAAGCGGTCACCAGCACCACGGTATCGCCATAACGCACTTCAACTGCTCCATGAGCTTGTTTGGCGAGATTTCCTGTCTCCAAGGAGAGTTCTCGCCCCCCTATTGTTGCAGTGGCTCGATGTATCATAGGTTGTACTTCCTTTTCTGCTTCACATAAGAAAACCGAGTCTTAACGGCCATGATTTGTACCCATAAAAATAGCGACCCTTTACTGATAGAAAAGTTCCGGGTCGCTTCGACTTTTTGAAACTCGCAAATGTTTAACAGAAACGAAAGCTATTTTCTTATCCCAAGTCTCTGAATCACTCCGCGGTAACGCTCGATGTCCTTGGACTTTAGATAGTCCAGAAGACGGCGGCGACGGCCCACCATTTTCAGTAAACCGCGGCGTGAGGCGTGATCTTTTTTATGTGTCTTAAAATGGTCAGTCAAGTAAGTAATGCGTTCGCTAAGTAAGGCAATTTGAACTTCAGGAGAACCAGTATCGGTGGGATGAACTTTGTACTGCTCGATTACCGAACTCTTGAATTCGCGTGTAAATACCATTAATGCTGGCTCCTTGGCACCAAAAACCTCTCTCAACAGTTGGCGAATTTAGCACAAGCGCTGAGGCTTTGTAAAGCAGAAATAAGTATTCAAAGGAATGCGTTATTGGAGCCACGACCTTACGGTTACGGTACTGGATGCGTGGTTCGGAACGGCTCATACGTAGCACAGGACCCCTGGAGAACCAGCTTAGGGTGAAAATAAGTCTGAGGGTTATCATTGAGCTCCTGTGCAGGTAAAGGCGACAAAGGCACAGCCAGACCCAATAGTTCTCCAGAGGGTGAAACCATACGAAATAGAGTTTCTGGTTTTATTTGAAGGTATCTGGTTCTAATGCCAAAATCATTCCCGTGGTTCAAGCTGATTTGAATCGCCGCATCCACCTCCAATTCCGGAAGGGCTCTCAATACCGCATTCACCGAAATGAAATGCTTACTGAGCTCGGTCCAGCTCGAAGTGATAAAAGAATCGAGAGTGATGGCTCGATCAAGATAGAACTCTCCGGCAGTAATTCTTCTTAATCTGGTTAGGTGGGCTCCGCATGCCAGTTTTTTCCCCAGTTCATGAGCTATTGATCGGATATAGGTCCCTGCCGAACAATGAATTTCAAAATCGACCTCATTGGCTTGACGCTGAACAAACTTCAACTGCGCGATATGAACCCGACGGGCCGCCAGTGTCACTTCAATACCCTGACGGGCCAGGTGATAAGATCTGATGCCCCCTACCTTTTTCGCTGAATAAGGTGGCGGGACCTGGAACTGTTCTCCCAGCATTTGTTGTCCGACCTCTAGCAGTTGCTGCGGAGAGAAATCAGGAACCACCGGAGCAGACGTGGCCTGGCCTTCTTTATCGTAGGTATCGGTGGAAAATCCAAGCCGGATGGTTCCTTGATAAATCTTAAGTCCCACAGTCAAAAACTGAATCAGGCGCGTGGCCTTTCCGAGCGCCAAGGGCAAAACTCCGGTCGCCATAGGATCCAGAGTCCCAAGATGCCCCACCCCGCGAATCTTCAAATGGCTACGAACCGCCTGAACCACATCATGGGAAGTCAAGCCTTCGGGTTTATCAATAACAAAGAACCCGTGGGCCATTTCAGTCATTGCATTTTTTAAGGAAATCCTGAAATTTAGAGTGGTAATGCAATTTTCTAAGGAGGGGGAATTTCAAAGCTCGGGAATTGACCTCAAACTCAGGAAGTAGACCAGTTGTCATCATCCATGGGTTGTGAAAGTTGCTTTGACTTTTGAATAAGTTCCTCAATCTTTGCTCCATATTCGATGGATGAATCATAGCAGAAGCTCAATTGTGGAGTGTTTCTCAATCGAAGGCGGGACCCGATCGTATGACGAATGTGAGAGGCAGCGTTATTCAATCCCTCCAAGGTCTTTTGCCTTTCTTCAATTCCCCCCCAAACGCTGACATAAACTCTGGCTTGTTTCAAGTCAGGGCTCATTTTAACATCCGTCACAGTCGTCAGCCCGATGCGAGGATCTTTCAATTCGCACACGAGCAGTTGGCTAACCTCCATGCGAATTATCTCCCCTACTCTGGCGGGGCGTCTACCCTGGGATCTCATAAGTATTCAATCTGATAATTACTAAGGCTTCCGTTAAGAATTTTCTCGGATTCTTCTGCCACAGCATTAAGCGTCTTTTCCAAAACACCGTGGTCTGAGGAAATCGATACAATTCCCATCGTTGAACGTTGCCAGAGTTCCTGGTGGTCACATTCGGCAATCGAAACATTAAATTTCCTTAGCCGGTCTTTGAGGCTGCGTATCACGTACCGCTTTTCCTTGAGTGAATGAGAATCTGGGAGGAAGATTTCCAAGGTCAACAGGCCGATGTTCATCGCAGTCATTAGAGAAGAGCAATCGGGCGGTTTGCACTTACACCACTTCTGCGGCAACCCGCTCCATGACGAAAGCTTCAATCACATCGCCATTTTTTATGTCGTTAAACTTGTCAAGGCCAATCCCGCATTCAAACCCGGATCGCACTTCCGAAGCATCGTCCTTGAAGCGTTTGAGAGAGGAAATCTTGCCCTCATGGATCACTACATTATCGCGAAGCAGTCTAATCTGAGAGGTACGTGTTACTTTGCCATCGGAGATGTAACAACCGGCAATGGTCCCAAATTTCGGAACTTTGAAAGTCTGGCGAACTTCTGCTGTGCCTTGGTAAGTCTCTTTGAACGTCTGATCCAGCATCCCCACCATGGCACTCTTGATTTCATTAGTGACATTGTAGATGATGGTATGCAGCCGGATATCTACTCCCTCATGCTGAGCCAGTTCGGCAGCCTTTTTTTCAGGTCGAACATTGAACCCAATGACGATGGCATTGGAGGTCGAGGCGAGCAAAACGTCCCATTCGGTAATGGCTCCGGTACCGCGATGAATGATTTTTACTTTGACTTTCTCGTTACTTAGTCTGGACAAGGTATCTGACAAGACTTCCACCGAACCCTGCACATCGGCTTTCAAAATCAAGGGTAATTCCTTAACAGCACCAGCCTTAAGCTGCTCGTGCAGGTGTTCTAATGTCAGCCTGGCACTTTTGGCTAGTTGACTTTCGCGGAGTTTCAGCTGACGTAGGTTCCCGATCTGCTTGACCTTGGAAAGATCCGTTATCACCTGGAAAAGGTCTCCGGCCTGAGGAACCGCTTGCAGACCCAAGACTTCCACTGGAGTGGAAGGCCAGGCTAACTTGACCGACTCCCCTCGGTGGCTGAACATAGCGCGCACCTTCCCGGTGACGGCGCCCACAATAAATGAATCGCCTACCTCCAGCGTTCCGCTTTGTACCAGAACGGTGGCCACCGGGCCTCGGCCCTTATCCAGTTTGGCTTCCAGGATGGTTCCCACCGCCGACCTCTGAGGATTGGCCTTCAGCCCCTGCAGATCCGAGACCAGCAGGATCATTTCCAATAGAAGATCCAAATTAGTTTTTTGTTTGGCTGAAACCTCCACGGTGACAGTGTCGCCGCCCCAGTCTTCAGCCAGCAGCCCGTTCTCGGAGAGCGATTTCTTAACCCGGTCGACCTGGGCATTGGGTTTGTCAATCTTATTGATAGCCACGACGATGGGTACCTTAGCAGCTCGAGCGTGAGCAATGGCTTCTAAGGTTTGGGGCATCACGCCATCGTCGGCGGCGACTACGAGGACAACCACATCGGTGACCTTGGCGCCTCGAGCCCGCATCATGGTAAAGGCTTCGTGGCCTGGGGTGTCCAGGAAAGTAATGATGCGATTGTTCTTCTCCACCTGATAAGCCCCAATGTGCTGAGTAATCCCTCCGGCTTCCTGGGAGGTTACGTTGGTCTCGCGAATCGCGTCCAACAAAGAAGTCTTACCATGGTCGACGTGGCCCATGATAGTTACCACAGGCGGCCGAGGGATCAGATTCTCGGATTTTTCCTCGGCGATCGCCTCGTATTCCTTATCCTCCTCAAACGTGATCATAGAGGCCTCGGCACCGAAGTCACGGCTTAACTCCTTTGCTAGAGTCTCGTCCAAGGTTTGATTGATCGTAGCGAATATGCCCTTGTCGAGAAGCCGCTTGATAAGATCCTTAGCCTTTATCTCTAACTTCTCTGATAATTCTTTAACTGTTACTCCCTCCGTTAGGGTGATGCTCTTAGTTATTGGAAGCGGCTGAAAAGGAGCAGGTCTGGCTACTACGGGAGCGGGCGCCCTTTCGAAGCCGACTCCACGCCTTTCTTGCTTCCCCTCCGGGTGATACTGTTGTTTGTAACCGCTCTTGGGTCGTACCGCTCCTCTATGGTCACGTGTAGGTGCAATCTGCGGTTTCTGCGGGAGTGGGGGGAATGCAGGACGTGGTGTAAACCTCCCCTGCGATTGGCTTGGCCGTGGACTGGGCCGGGAGGTAAAAATGCGGGGTCTGATTTCCCCGAACTGCGAGCTGATATGCTGGCGAATGGTTTCGGTCGGAGAAGTGGCAATGGTGGGCTTCTTTGAGGATGGAACTGTATGACCTTTACCAGCGTCCGAAACTCTAGGGGAACCTAGCGGGGGTTTCTGCGTGCTAGGTCGAAACTGCGGCCGTGAGGCAGTGGGAGCGGGCGGAGGAATCACTCTATCGGACGGCTTGGGCTGCCCCGTGATGGGCCCTCCGGATCCGTGTGCCCCTTCCAGACCAAGAGGTTTAGTAGGAATTGTTTTGACTTCCTGTACTTTGGGAAATTCTTTAGGTAACGTCTCTTTGGGTTTTTCTTCGACCTTTTCTGTCGTTTTGGCCGTTGCCTCGGCAGGAGGAGAAACCAAGGGTTCTACCGGCTTCAGGTCCTTCTGAGCAGGCCGGACTTCCTCCTGCTTGGTGACAACCACCTCCTCTGTTTCAGACTTCTTGCCGGGTGCTTTGACAGCAGATTTAGCTTCAGCCTTGGCCGCAGTCTTTTTCGATTTGGCCTTCTTGCCCGAGAAGTGATCTTTAATGTCCTGAACCCGCTCCCCATCGATATGGCTGCCTGCAGAGATCCCCTCCACCCCTTCACTCTTCAAATAAGCAATAATTTCCAGCGCTTCGATTTTGATTTCTTCAGCTAGCTTAAAAACTCTCTTTTTATCCGCCACGAATCTTCCGCGCGGCTGGTCAGAAAAATCCCTCTACCAACCGCTACTCCTCCCTTTTTTCTTCATTTTTCATTTCATGATCAGACTCCGCTTGAATTGCTGGATCCTCCAAAGATTCATCTGGGGCTGCTGGTTTCTCAGCTTTCACTGCCGCCTCGCCCTCTTCAGCAGAGACCATGGCTGGCTCCTGAGCCGCTTTTTCAGCCACCCCTTCGAGAACGGGGGACGGCTCTTCGGTGATGGGGGCCTCGGAAAGTTTCAGGTAGTAATCTTTAACCGACGCGATAATTTTCTCAGCGCTCTTCGGGCCCACCCCTTTAATGTTGGTCAGCTCTGCAATTGGAGTATCGGCCAATTCTTCAATCGTTGAGATGCCGCTATTGGACAATTTCTGCAGAATGCCTTCCGAAAGTCCAGGCAACTCAGCCAGTGGGGTTTTGGCGGCCATTTGCGCCATCTGGTCTTCAATTTCCGCGCGCTTTTCCTCATCACTCTTGATATCAATTTTCCAACCAGTTAATTTAGCAGCCAACCGAACGTTCTGCCCTTTTTTCCCGATGGCGAGAGAAAGCTGATCAGATTCGACAATGACCTCCATATGTTTTTCCATAATATCGAGGATCGAAGCTCGTCCAATTTTGGCGGGACTCAAGGCGTTTGTGACGAAGGCAACTGGGTCTTCAGAATAGGCAATAATATCGATTTTTTCTCCGTGTAACTCGCGGATGATGGCCTGGACTCGTGACCCTTTCATCCCAACACAGGCGCCCACCGGATCTACATCCTTGTCTTTTGAAAGGACAGCGATCTTTGCTCGTTCTCCTGTATCACGAGCGGCCTCTCTGATAACCACCGTGCCGTCATAAATCTCTGGAACTTCCATTTCAAAGAGCTTGATGAGGAGGGCCGGATCAGTCCGCGATACGATAACTTGCGGCCCTTTGGTTGTTTTTTCGACCTTTGATATCACCACGCGGGTCCTGTCTCCAGTCGTAAAGCTTTCCAAGCGTGACTGTTCTCTTTTGGGTAGCCGTCCTTCGGTTGTCCCCAAGTCAACAATGATATCCCCACCTTCAGCCCGCTTGACCATGCAGGTGACTACTTCACCAACCCTTTGACTGTATTCAGCGAAAATGCTATCCCGCTCTGCCTCTCGCACTTTCTGCAGGATGACCTGCTTGGCCGTTTGTGCGGCAATTCTTCCTAATACATCTGTTGCTTTCTGAATTTTCACCTCGCCATTGACTTCAACATTGGCATCAATTTTTTGAGCACTTTCAAGGGAGATTTCCCGGGAGGGATTGGTGACGTTTTCTACTACTTTCTTAATAGCATAAACTTCCACCTGGCCAGATTCCTTATTGAAAGTTGATCTCAAGTCCTCATTCGATTTATAGAATTTCCGGTTTGCGACGAGAACCGCGTCTTCCACTGCGCTGACCACAATCTCCGGGTTGATCCCCTTTTCTTTGCTTAATTGATCAATTTGCTGATAAAGAATATTGGTCACCGAAAAACTCCTAAATTAGGTTACCTAGAAATCAATGTCTAGATTAGCCCTGGCAATTGATGTCAGGGGAATCTGGATCAATCTTGCATTCTCAAGTTCCAGGATGACGGTTTGGTCTTCGAATCCCACAAGAGTTCCCCTAAAACTCTTCGTCCCATCCATTGGCTGTCTCGTTTGTACCTTGATCAACCGGCCACGAAAACGGTGAAAATCCGACTCCTTTGTCAGTTTTCTAGTCAAACCGGGAGACGAGACTTCTAAGGTGTAGCTCCCTGGAATCATGTCCTCAATATCCAAGAAAGTTCCCACCTGATCGCTGATGAGTTCGCAATCTTTGTGAGTAACCCCGGAAGGCTTGTCAATGTAAATACGCAATATCCGATTATTAAGACTCCCCTTAAGCTCAATATCCACGAGTTCCATGCCCTCCGAGGACA
This sequence comes from Acidobacteriota bacterium, assembly GCA_003224725.1. GTDB lineage: Bacteria > Acidobacteriota > Terriglobia > Versatilivoradales > Versatilivoraceae > QHZQ01. The sequence goes on from QHZQ01000014.1 coordinate 15,452, forward strand.
CCACCCTCTCGATTACCCCTTTTGCTCTGTCCAGATCAAACAACTTGGAAATCCTTCGCGGGAAGCTGATAGGAGCAAACTCAGAACAACAAAAAAGTGGGCTCGCGCCCACTTTGGTATGAATTTTATAACGTGTGGAATCCAAAAATCAACCTAAATTTACATCAATTAGTGTTTAGCATTACGCTGTTGGGGCTACTCCCTGACGGGTAGTGGTTAGGATAGCTGTTTCACCATCGCAACCGTGTGGGAACCATAGTACTCTCATAACTTGCATTACGCCAATAAAGAGATTGGCAGATTCTTTGGCTGTGCAGTTAAGCCTTGAGATAATCCACCAAATCATAGATTATTGAATCTTGTGAGGCTCATTCCAAAGCAACCCAAGCAGGCCCCAAGAGATCATACCAAATCAAGGAAATTTGGGGGGACGGTGAATAATTACAATTCCTAGATGGATGATGGTTTCCTTGATCTTTTGCCTTCACCTCCTTCGGTTTTTGCGATTTTCTGAAATGCCCTGGAACCCCCTCCTCCATCGGAAAAAAGCCATTTTGTTCCTGGCAATTGGCGGGCTGATTCTCGCCCCGCCTACTTTCACAGCCGATATCGACAAATATATTGGCCTACAGATCTCCCAGGTCAACTTTCTTTCAGACGATCCAATAGAACCTTCCAAGCTGCAAGGAATTGTGGCAGTGGCTACAGGCCAAACTTTCGATCCAAGGTCGGTTCGGAGCAGCATTCAAACATTGTATGAAACGCGGGAATTTTCCTATATCGAGGTGGACGCCGAAAGCTTGGACGAAGGCCTGGCTATCACCTTCAGATTACGTCCCAATTTTTTCTTCGGCGATTTCCGCCTGGGCGGTGACCCTGTTTTGAGGTCGCCTCTCTCCCGTCTCACTCCACTACCTTTGGGAGAAGCCTATTCCCCAAAGGCTGTCCAGGACTTGCTGGCCAAAGTGCAGGAGGCACTTAGGAATTCTGGATATTATCAAGCAAAGGTTATTCCCAATATTCAATTTCTTTCTCAAAGGAAACTGGTTACTGTTGAATTCCTGGTGCAGGCGGGCGATAGAGCGGCCATTTCCAAAATCACTCTGATTGGGTCCCCTCTCCTAGAAGAGAAAGAAATTTTGGATAAAATGAAATTACATGTTGGGAGCTTTTTCGACAACGAATCTTCGAACGGGGATTCTTAAACGCCACCATTCGGCAGGAAGACTTAAGCTATTCCCAAAATGACAACTCTGTGAATGTCAGGTTGCGTGTCGATGCTGGATCTTTTGTTTATATTGAAGTGACTGGGGCGAAAATTTCCAAAAAGGAACTGCGGACCCTTGTCCCAATCTATGAAGAGGGCAGCGTTGATCAGGATCTTATCGAGGAGGGAAAGCGAAATATTGAAGACTATTTCGAACGTCGAGGCTATTTCGACGTTTCTGTCCAACACGAACTGATTGAGGTTCCGGCCGACAAGGCTTATCAGATCAATTACACTGTTGATCGTGGCAAAAAACAAAAAGTGGTTTCCATCGAATTTCCGGGAGCCAAATACTTTAGCAAGAATCAGCTTCTGACCCCGCTGAAGACCAAAATTGGAGGGATTACCAGCAAAGGAAAATTCAGCCATGATTTGATGGATAAGGACGCGGACCTCCTTAAGGACATGGGTTTGAAAAGGCGGCGGTACGGGCAAGTTCCGAGAAAGACGCATCCGGAACAAACATCGCCGTGACTTTCACGGTTCAGGAGGGACCCCAGACCCATGTGACGGAGATAGCAGCGCAGGGAAACCAAAAGATCTCTAGAGAAGACCTCCTAAAAGGATTAAACCTTTCACCGGGACAACCCTTTTCCACCGCCCTGCTGGATGAGGACCGGCGAATCGTGGAATCCAAATACTTAGACCGCGGTTTCGTGGAGGTTAGGGTGGAAACCACTGTTGAACGGCTCACCGAGGAGAAAGTCAGAGTTTCGTATCAGGTAAGTGAGGGAGACATGATGAAAGTTGACGACATCCACATTATTGGAAACCGGCTCACCAAGAACAAAATCATTGGCCGGAACATTGACTTTCATGAAGGAGACCCGTTGAGTCAGGATCGTCTCCTCACAAGCCAGCAGAAGTTGTACAGTCTCGGGCTGTTCAACCGAGTGGATATTGTTCCCATTAATGTAAACCCCATTGGCTCTTATAAACCCGTCATCATTCGAGTTGAAGACGGCAATCCCATCATTCTGGGATATGGCGGCGGCTTTCAAGATCGGGAAGGCCCACGTGGCACCATTGAAATCTCGCACAATAACCTGTTTGGATTAGCTCGTTCGATCAGTTTCCGGACGCGCGCAAGCTTTCGTGAACAAAGGGGTCAAATCACTTACAAGGAGCCGCGCCTCTTTAATCATGACCTCGATTCGTTTGTTACGCTCTTTGCGGAAAAAACTCGTCAAACCAGTTTCAACACCACCCGAACCAATGCCTCCTTGCAAGTCTTAAAACGCTTTCACCGCCTGGATAGTTTCTTTTTTCGTTATAACTTCGAAACCGTCGACTTATCGGATATTCGGGTCAATCCGCTGGCAACGGGTCAAGAGAATCTGGGAACTCTCAAGCTGTCCTCGCTCTCGACGGCCTGGCTAAGGGACACCCGAGATGATCCTTTCGATCCCACCAAAGGTTTTTTCAACACCATCAACTTTTCGGTGACCTCGAAGCTAATCGGCTCACAAGCTAACTTCCTTTCGTTTTTTGGGCAAACTCAGTCTCATCGAAGAATCGGAGACAACATGGTTTTGGCTTCTTCACTGCGACTAGGTTTGACCAAACCTTATGGCAGTACCCTGGAGGTTCCGATCAGCGAAAGGTTCTTTGCAGGCGGATCGACCACCTTGCGTGGCTTTAATTTGGACTGCGCCGGTCCTTTGGATATTCAAGCCAAGACCCCTGAAAATGAGGATCAGGCCAATCGCATCAACTGTGGTGGCCCTTCGAGTTCCCAATACTATGCCCCGCTGGGAGGGAACGCCCTGTTCATTGCCAACTTCGAATTGCGCGTTCCGATCACGAATAATACTTCCTTCGTCCCTTTCTACGATGCCGGCAATGTCTTTGGAAAGATAAGCACCATCAGACCTTCGTCATTTACCAACACTTTGGGAGCAGGATTTCGTTACAAAACCCCCTTTGGTCCGGTACGGATCGATTTAGGTTTCAATTTGAACAGTCCGGTGGGAATGCCCAATCGCCAGATATTTTTCACGATTGGGAATCCTTTCTAAACGAATATGTTGTCTTATAGACACCGGTTATCATTTCTTGTACCACTGATGATTATGGCAGGAGCTCAGTTTGAATTTACGGAGATCATTGATCGCGTCGTGGCTGTAGTAAATCACCAGATCATAACTCTGAGTGATCTGGAGCAGGAAAGAAAGTTCCTGGAAATTGGGTTTAGTGAACCGGAAATCGTCAGGGATCGGCCAAAGAAGGAAAAACAGATCCAGTTTGAGCTAACCGAGAAGTTAATCGAGCAGAATCTGATTCGTCAGCAAATTCAAGAATTCCCGGGCCTTGACGTTTCAGCAGAAGAAATTGAAAGCCAGATAATCTCCATACGTCAGAGACTGGGTTCAACAGAGAAATGGGAACAATTGTTGAAGGGTCTCCATATTACATTGGAAGATGTAAAGACGCGTGTGAAATGGCAACTTCAGGCGATGAAATTTTTTGATTACCGCTTTCGCCAGTTTGTGGTCGTGGATCAGAGAGAAATTGAAGAATATTACCGCGATGAGTTCTTAGCCGAATTGAGGAGAAAGGGAATCAAAGACCGGCCGCCCCTACCTGAAGTTGAAGAGAAAATCCGGGAAATCCTGATAGAAGATAAGCTAAATGTGCTGATCGAAGATTGGATGAAATCCCTAAGAGACTCGGCGGCAATAGAAATCTTCAACTGACACCTTACTTATGAATCTTGGAAAGAAAAAGAAACTCCTAGCTCTTCTTCTCTTGCTTTTGATTTTCTCCATTTTCGGATGGCGCTTCCTGAAGAGCCAAACTTTGGTTCGAATTGTCGAAAACTATCTCATCGCAAATCTGGATCATCTTACAGGCGGTAAGACTTCTATAGAATCCCTCAAGATTCACTTTTTTCCGTTGAAGCTTCACCTCAGCCGATTGACGATTCGAGGAACTGAAACTAGTCCGGCTCCACCTCTTTTGTCCATTCAGGAAATAGAGGCCGCACCAAAATTTCGTAGTCTCCTCGGTTCCCTCCGGCTCGTGAACTTAGAGCTTCTTGAGCCCAAAATATATTTGGAGATCCATTCTGACGGATCGACCAATATTCCCAAGCCCCATGCGACCTTGGCGGGCTTCGATATATTTGCCCTCATGGTTGAAAAGCTGAAAATTTCCAGGGGGCTATTTCAATTGGACCAGCGTCCCATTGGTCTTGACACCGAATTGGATAATTTTGCTTTAACGGCCGGCTACAGTTTGAGACGAGATTCCTATCGAGCCCAATTAACCTATCAGAATGGCAGAGTGCAACTGGGAAAGGATACGTGGAACTATGGTCTCAACCTGTTGGTTGAAATTCTTCGAAACGAAATGAGAGTAGAGAAGCTCATGATCTCTTGGAATCGATCGAAACTGGAAGCCGAAGGGGTGCTGAGAGATTTTAAGTCTCCTCAAGTGACCTTAACTTATGGCGGCCTTTTGGACCTATTGTCCCTGAAACAATTTTATCCTGACATTCGCAACACCCAAGGCCTGGCCAATTTCAACGGGAAATTGGAATATGCCCAAAAAATGTGGAAAACCGAGGGAACCTTGGCAGGTAAGAAACTGTCTCTTAATACTGTTAAAGTCGATCAGTTCTCGACTCAATATTCTTTTGAACCAAGTCGGGCACATTTTGAAAAGATCAAAATCTCGGGGATGCACGGCTGGACTGAAGGGAACTTTACCATTCAGTCTCCTTTTCAAAATCGACTGTACAAAGCTGACCTCAAATTCAAAGGGATTGGTCTATTGGATTTGTCTCTACTGGCACGTCTGGACAAGATAAAATTTGGCGGGTTTCTGAATGGAACGGTCAAGGCAGATTGGCGCGATCAGTGGAAGGATTTCGTCGGCGAAGGCCACTTAAGTATTTCCCAGGCTACTGAGGAAGGGCGAGAGCACGAGATCACAGAGAAAATTCTTCCCCTGAGTGGCGAACTTAATTTTGCCCTGACATCATGGAGTTCTGCCTTCGAAAATAGTCATTTGAGATTTGCCAATACGCAAGTGGAATTTGTGGGAATCCTTTCGGCCAACAGTGCTTCTAACCTCCGCCTGGAATTGCGATCCGACGACTTAAACGACATTTCCTTTGTCCTCCCTGGACTGCGCGGCCAAGCCAGTTTTATTGGTACTGTACAAGGCCGCCTTGACAAGCCCAAAGTTCGTGGAAGTTTCGTTGCCAATAAAGTTTCATTTCAAGAATTTTTTCTGGACCATCTCAATGGCCAGTTTGAGGCCGACAGCCGTGAAATTCAACTGTCAAATACAGCCATCACCAAGAATAATTCCGAAGTCATGGTGGAAGGTAGAATCTTCTTGGATCCCAGTCGCTATTTGCCTTCTGGAGCCGTTCACCTCGTTTTGAGAGTAAGAGATGCGTCTGCCGAAGACCTTTACGCCCTATGGGGCCAGAAACTTCCTACCTCAGGAATCGTCTCCGGTGATTTTACTGCCACCGGCAAATATCCCCAGGTTAGCTTGCAAGGTATTGCCCGGGTTCGCCAGGGAAAGTTTTTCAATCAACCATACGATAGCGGCCGATTTGAAATACAAGTTCTCCAACCCTCGTTTGTCCTTCAGAACTTCAATGTCTATCTTGGTCAAGGCAAGGTGACCGGTTCTGCAGAAATTAACCTGAAGGAGGAGTCGATGCGCTCGAGTGTTGTTGCTATTGATTTACCGCTGAATCGTCTTCAGGTACTCAATTTTCCCGAGAATCCAATCTCTGGCACCGTAAGCAAGTTGGAACTGAAGGCCAGCGGCAACCTCCGTCGGCCTGCATTGCAGGGCAGCTTGAGAACGACCAAGCTCGAAGTTGCTGGAGAATTGGTGGGGGACTTCCTAACTCAATTTCACACGCAAGACCAGATCGTAAGTTTTACGACTGATTCTCTTCAACCCAGCGTCAAACTCAAAGCAGATGGCACATTAACCCTGAACGAGAATTACGATTTCCAAGCGAAACTCTCTTTTGAAAACTTCGTGCTCTCGCCCTATGTGAAGAAGGTCTTGCCGGTGAGCGCAGAAACTCTTTCCAGTCAGGCCGAAGGACAGGTCAAGATCTCCGGACCTCTGAGACAGATCGATAAGCTCGACGTCAGCGGACTTCTCAGTGCAATGAAAATTAATTTTCGAGAGACCCAACTTCAGACCTCAAAGCCTTTCGAATTTCAGTTTCGAGACGAAAAGGTCTTTATCCGAAATGCTTCGTTTTCCGGTAAGGGAACCGTTCTCAATTTGGATGGATTCATTGATCTTTCTCACAGCAGGCGGCTGAATCTGGAGATGAAGGGAGATTTGGACCTCGCGCTGGTTAATGAATTTATCAAGAAACTTTCGGCAAGCGGGGACGGCAAACTAAACGCAACCATTCGAGGAACTCTGAGCGATCCTCGCATACAGGGTTACGGGACCATCACCGATGGCCAATTTTCTTATGGAGATCTTCCAAATTCGTTGTCCCAAGTTACGGCAAACCTCTTCTTTGACGAGAACCAAATCAGAGTGAATAATTTCTCAGGTTCAAGCGGTGGGGGCAAGGTGCTGGTGAACGGAGACCTGATATTTGGTCAGGAAACCATAAAACTAGTTCGCTTCAAAATAGAGGCTCGCGAAGTGCGATTTCGTTATCCGGAAGGCATGCGTAACGTGGTTGACGCCGACCTTGAATTACGCGGCTCTCAACGATCTCAACTGCTAGCTGGAAACGTACGCCTCCTGAGCGCTTCCTTTCAAAAAGATTACGACCCCATTACCGAGTTTTTGCAAAATCGAAACAATCAGACCCTATGGCCCGCAAGCAAGGACTTGGCGGGGGCCTTAAACCTTGATCTCAATATAACGGGCGACCGTAATATCAAGCTCGATACTAGCCTAATGAAAATCACTTCGAGTGCGGATTTGAGAGTCAAAGGAACCACAACGAACCCGCTCTTAACCGGTAGAATTGAGGCCACCGGGGGAGAGCTTTACTTTCAGGGAGCTCGCTATCGCATAACTCGCGGGCGGATCGATTTTGTAAGCTCGGCCCGTTTCGATCCTCACTTAGACTTGGAAGCGGAAACCGATGTTCGTGATTACCGGGTCATTTTGACCATTAACGGAACAGCGGACAAGTTTCGTGCCGATTTGCACTCCGATCCACCTCTATCCACGGTGGATCTGTTCAGTCTTGTTTCTTCCGGTGGCGCGGGGGCACGCGGTCTCATAACCGGGGCCAGCTCGAGGCCGTTCGCTACCGCTGGACGCCAGCAAGATAGTTCTCTGGGAGCTGCGTCCGTGCTTTCGGAAGGGCTTTCACTTAAAGTTGGGTCCAGAGTCAAACGAATCTTTGGCTTGGATCGGTTCCGTGTGGATCCTTTCTTGGTGGGTAATGAGCGAGACCCGGCAGCGAGAGTGACCTTTGGCCAGCAAATCACCAAGGATCTTTCCGTCACTTACTCCACCAGCCTTTCATCCAACGAACAACAGGTCATTCTTCTGGAGTACAATGTCAATGATTCTACCTCAATCATAGCCTCTCGTGATGATGAAGGAGCTTTCGGTTTGGATGTACGCTTTCGCAAGCGCCTTGGACAGAAGAATCGGTAAGTAAAAAACAGATCAAGTCAAAGGGAATAGGTTCGAAACTGAATGTCTTTCCGATGGGTTACGGAGTCAACTTCTCGTCCCCTAACCTAACACTCAAGGTCACCCTGCCACACAGCTGACTTAACTTAACGGGATCCCAGATGGGCAGCGGCGGCTTTGTCAGCCGCCCCAGGTCTGGGATTCCCAGTTCACAATAGACTTTCAAAAGCGGTAACTGAGAAGGGATCGCTGACCGTTGTTCCTCGCCTGTCAAGTGATTGATCAGTTTTTGGGAAGACCCCTCGAAATAGAATTCAATCAGCTCACGGAGCGCCATGTCACGCGATTCGATCAAAGACAGGGCCGGCTTGTAAATGTAAGTTTTGCCTTTCTTGACTCTTTGGACAGCTCCCTTCTGGGCTAGCCGACCTAGAATAGTCAAGACAGTTGTGTAAGCGAGTGGCCTTCGCGGCTCCAAGCTTCTTTGAACCTCCAAAACCGTTGTCGCCTTTTGCATCCAAATAGCTCTCATACATTGTAACTCCAGCCGGCTCAGATCCTGCGGACCTCGACAGTTCCTGCCCTTAGAGAGAGAGTGGTTGTTAGATCCTTCAATCATTTTTTGGATTGTCTTGGCCATTCCTTCTGAACCCCTTGAAAAGCGGGCGGCCGAACATTTGGTTGTGACCGGTCCAGTCGCCTTCGATGTTTGGATCATTGCGAAGGATTATTCTCATCGCTTCTAACTTACTGTCTAGATTGTCCAGGCAGTGCAGCACCAAGGCCTCTGGAAACATTGGCAATTTGGGACTGCCAAATTCATACTCGCCGTGATGAGAGATGATCAAATGCTGCACCAGGATCTTTAGTTCATGAGGAAATCCTTCGATCTGGGAAATCTTCTCATTGATCAAGTCCAGTTCCAAGATCATATGGCCTAAAAGCTGTCCCTCGTTCGTGTAAGTGAAACTTCGCGTGTAGCTCAGCTCTTCCGTCTTTCCAATATCATGGAGTACAGCTCCGCTAAGCAAAAGGTCCATGTTGAGATCAGAATAATGAGCTGCTACCAGCTTGCAGAGCTTACAGAGGGAGAGTGTATGTTCCAACAACCCTCCCAGCCAGGCATGATGAAGTGTCTTGGCGGCTGGAGCTTGCTTGAATTTACCAGCAAGATCTTCATCCATTAAGATGTTCATGAGCAACTCGCGCAGATAAGGATTTTGAATGCCATCAACGACACTTAAGAGCTCTTCAAACATCTCTTCGATATCTCTTTTAGTTTTTGGGAAATAATCTGCAAAATTGACCTCTTCATCCTGGCATCTTCGCAATTTGTGGATAGTCAATTGAGGCCTGTTACGATAGACCTGGACCATCCCTTTGACCTTAATAAAATCGTCCCGATCAAACGTAGGTTCAACCTCTTCAATGTTGTCCCACATCTTTGCATCTAATTCGCCGCTTCTGTCGCCCAAGATGAGAGAAAGATAAGGCTCGCCGCTCTTCTTGGTTTTTACCTCTTTGGACTTCACTAAAAGTGTAGTAGTTACGACTCGATTAGCCTCAAGATCACAAACAAAGAGATCTTTCATATGACCTGCTTGTTGCAAAAAGATAAAGAACTCATGGAAGTGGCACAAAAAACTTGGCTAATCATAAGAGAATCGTGGTCTCGGTGCAAGCTAATGTGCGGATAGAGCGGGAGGACGGTTCGAATGAGGCGATGAGCAAGAACCAATATCAAAAGTTTCAGGCCCTTTCGGATAATTATACTAGATTAAATGTATGAAGTATGGCTGCAATCGTAAATCTAGCCATAAAAATGGAATAAAACGCCATAATACGCCCATAAAAACCCATATTAATCCCAAAAAAACCTTTGACAACGACCTGATAGTCTTGTAGCGTCTTAGCTTTTGATCTGTGCAATTCTTTTTTGCACAATCTGTCCTGCTGCTTCGGGCAAAAACCTGGTGCTAATCGGTTTCAAAAGATAGTAGTTATCCATCCCAGTGCAAGTTGAAACGGGCTTGAATCCGTCCATAGAAAAGCGCCTTTATCCCCGGGTCGCTTGTCGGCTCCCGCTCGTGGGTGATCAGGGAGATCCCAAGATCGATGGCATTATTACCGACCTGAGCCTGAAGGGGATGCGTGTTAAAACAGCGGATCCGTTAAAAGTCGGGGAAACTTACCAGCTAAGCTTCGCCCTTCCTCCCTTCTCCAGACCCATTAGGGTCGAATCGAAAGCAGTCAATCATATCCTTGATCATGCCAATAATACTTTGTTTGGGCTTAGTATCCACAATATCAGTCAAAAAGATGTTCGAGTTGTCAAGCAGTTTATTCTCGAGCAAATGTCCATCGACCAGCGCAAGGTCATTCAAAAGGTATTTAGGCATCTCAATACTGACAATATCAACTCCTTTACGGATAAGGGCAAAATTGAAAGTCTGCTTTCGCGAGCGCAGCTAAACCAATCTTCTTTTACTATTGTACAAGAGGACAAATCTCAGTCAGCGAGTTGTCGTCTGACTAAAGTCCGCGGCGGGAACCTTGAATTTATTTGTCTGGACGATTACATCCGGCGTAATTTTGACATCAGTGTCCCCGTCATTGTTGCTTTTTCCACAGAATTTAATTCCTATCATTTTGAGACCTTCTTGACCGCCGCAGAAGAACTTCGGGTTCAGTTGGAGACTCCGCGAAACCTCTTTTTTTCCGAGAAGAGATCACGCCATCGCGAATTGATCGAAAACCAGGGAAGAGTCTACCTGGAGATTTCTCTTCCCTACCCAAAAGGTAAAATCATCCAGAGGGAAGTTCTGGATCTCAGCTCTACTGGTCTATCCTTCAAGACTTCTATCCATGACAATTATTTTCTTCCGGGAACCCCGCTTCGGGAAGTTCGAATTATTTCGGAAGGAAAGAAAATATTCACCGAGTCGGCGGAAGTGAAACACATTACGCCTCTGATTGAAGGGAGCGGTTTGGATTGTTTAAAAATAGGGTTGGAGTTTGGGATTGATCGACAGAATGTAATCTTTACTAAAACTG